>JAUNIQ010000101.1 GCA_030535275.1 Bacillota bacterium
ATGGTAAGGTTTAAGGCGTTTCGGGACGAAAATATGAAAGCATTTTTTGTATCCCTACAATGAAGCCACTGGATTCAGACAAGAAGACCGCAGCTATTCCTGCAGCGGTTCCAGGCGAGGAGGAAGTGGTTGAAATCGATTTCTCAAAGGTTGAAATCGAGCCGCTGTTTGAAGAGGAAGTTGACTTCGATACATTCTCAAAGTCAGACTTCAGAGCAGTTAAGATCAAGGAATGCGAAGCAGTTCCAAAGAGCAAGAAGCTGCTGAAGTTCGTACTTGATGACGGAACTGATGAAGACAGAATCATCCTTTCAGGAATTCACGAATTCTATGAACCTGAAGAGCTGGTTGGCAAGACTGCAATAGCAATCACAAACCTGCCGCCACGTGCGATGATGGGAATCGACTCCAACGGAATGCTGATTTCAGCAGTTCACGAGGAAGAGGGCGAAGAAAAGCTGCATCTGCTCATGGTGGATCCTAGAATCCCGGCAGGAGCCAAGCTTTACTAAAGACATGCAAAAGCAGACTAATAAGGCAGAGGGCGTTGCTCTCTGCCTTTTGAGTGCTATAATAAGATACATGAGGAAAAAGAATCAGGTCGACATGTTAAATGGACCGCTTCTGAAGAAGATGATTCTGTTCGCCATACCTATAATGATTACCAGTACGCTCCAGCAGCTGTTCAATGCCATAGATGTGGCCATTATCGGACAGTTTGCAGGGCCCCAGGCAATGGCGGCAGTAGGAAGCAACGGCCCCATAATTAATCTGGTAGTCAACCTGCTCGTTGGAATGTCCATCGGGGCAAATGTTGTAATAGCCAATTATATCGGACAGGGCAGAAGGGACAGAGTGAAGGCAACCGTGCACACTACGGTGCTCATTGCTCTTGTCGGAGGCGTGTTCTTCGGACTGGTGGGAATCTTCATAGCATGGCCGATTCTGAACGCCATGGATTCGCCACCCGATGTAATATACATGGCGACCAGGTATCTGCGAATATATTTTGCAGGCAGTCCGCTTATGGCACTGTACAATTTCGGCGCATCAATATTAAGAAGCAAGGGCGATACAATCAGACCGCTTCTGTGCCTTGCTGTTGCAGGAGTAATTAAAGTCGGATTGAACCTGCTCTTCGTTGCGGTTCTCCACTGGGATGTAACGGGAGTGGCAGTAGCAACCATAATAGCCAATGCCATCAGCTCGACCATGATAATATGGATACTGACTCACGAAACAGACGAGTTCAGGCTGGAACTGAAAAAGCTGAAGTTCTACAAGGAACACTTGATCAGAATAATCAAGATAGGTCTGCCTTCGGGAATTCAGGGAATGGTATTTTCCCTTTCCAACATATTCATTCAGGCGGCCGTAAACGGCTTCGGTTCGGAAGCCATAGCAGGCTCATCGGCAGCGCTCAATTTTGAGTACTTCTGCTATTTCGTTCTGAACGCCTTTGTTCAGACAACCATGACATTTACCAGCCAGAACTACGGCGCAAGGAACATGGAACGCTGCAGGAAGATATGGAGACTTGGACTCATCATGGGCTGTCTGGCGACGCTCATGTTCAATCTGGGATTCTTCGCCGGAAGGGTAGCACTTATAGGCCTCTTTACGGGCGTTTCCACAGTTGCATCATGGGCATACATAAGAATGCAGCACGTGCTCATATTCCAGTGGATAGCCAACACCTACGAAATCAGCGGAGCGGCAATGAGAGGAATGGGACATTCAACACTGCCTGCTGCAATAACAGTTCTCGGAACATGCGTAATGCGTATTGCATGGATATTTACCATTTTCAAGGACAGCGGTTCATTTGAAATGCTCATGAACATTTATCCGATTACATGGGCTGCCACGGGAGTAGCAACACTGGTGGCATATTTCATAATAAGACACAAGGAAGAAAAGGAGATAGGAGCTTATGTTTAACGAAAAAGTTGATTGCATAGGATGCGGCGTATGTAGTGAACACTGCGGTCTTGGACTTGACCCATGCAATTTAATGAAGCTGTACAACGATTTTCTTGACGGCAAAGAGGACGAGGTTAGAGCTGCACTGGCAGAATATCCGGAAGATAAGGGACCGGACAGATGCTTCGGCTGCGGAGCATGTCAGTTCTGGTGTCCGCAGAAGATTGACATATGGCAAACAATCGGCAATCTGGCAAAGCTTGTTAAATAGCATTGCAGGTGTTAGAATAGGGGTTGTGTGTTTTCGGACACAGACCCATAACTCATTACAGGAGAAGACAGATGACAGAAGTAATAGTAAAACAGTTATTCAGAGAAAGTGAAAAGTTCGCTGACAGCGAAGTAACCGTAAGAGGATGGATCAGAACCAACAGAGGCTCCAACAAGTTTGGATTTGTTGAGCTTAATGACGGTTCCTTCTTCAAGTCGGTTCAGGTTGTATATGAAGCCGAGTTTCTCGACAATTTCAGTGAGATTGCCAAGGCACCGATTGCGGCAGCACTGAAGGTTACAGGCACATTCGTGCTGACGCCTGATGCAAAGCAGCCTTTTGAGATTAAAGCAAAGGCAATAGAAATTGAAGCGGATTCAGATCCAGATTATCCTCTTCAGAAAAAGAGACATTCCATGGAATTTCTCAGAGAGATTGCTCACCTGAGACCAAGATCAAATACATTCGCGGCAGTATTCAGAGTAAGATCCGTGACTGCCTTTGCACTTCATAAATTCTTCCAGGAGAGAAACTTCGTTTATGCGCACACTCCTATTATTACGGCAAGTGACGCAGAAGGCGCAGGCGAAATGTTCCAGGTAACAACTCTGGACATGGAGAACCCGCCAAGAAACGAAGACGGAAGCATTGATTATTCAAAGGACTTCTTCGGAAAGCGCGCAAACCTGACAGTAAGCGGACAGCTCAACGGAGAAATCATGGCTCTGGCGTTCAGAGATATATATACATTCGGTCCTACATTCAGAGCAGAGAATTCATTTACCGCAAGGCATGCGTCAGAATTCTGGATGGTTGAACCGGAAATGGCATTCTGTGATCTGGAAGGAAATATGGATGTTGCAGAAGACATGATCAAGTACGTAATCAATTACGTGCTGCAGGAGTGTCCTGAAGAAATGCAGTTCTTCAATCAGTTTATGGACAAGGGACTTCTGGAAAGACTTGATAACATCGTAAATTCCGATTTCGAGAGAATTACATATACTGAAGCAGTCGACATCCTCAAGAAGAGCGGTGAGAAATTCGAATACCCTGTTGAATGGGGAATCGACCTGCAGACAGAGCATGAAAGATACATTACCGAGAAGGTTTACAAGAAGCCGGTATTCGTAACGGATTATCCGAAGGACATCAAGGCATTCTACATGCGCCTGAACGACGACGGCAAGACTGTTGCAGCATGTGACCTGCTGGTCCCGGGCGTGGGAGAAATCATCGGCGGATCCCAGAGAGAAGAACGCTACGAGCTGCTCAAGGAACGCATTGAAGAGACAGGCATGAAGGCTGAAGATTACTGGTGGTACATGGAACTGAGAAAGTACGGCGGAGTCAAGCACTCAGGCTACGGACTCGGCTTCGAGAGAATCATCATGTACATGACGGGCATGGCAAACATCCGTGACGTCCTGCCGTTCCCGAGAACACCGAAGTCAGCAGAATTCTAGACAGCTAAAAGAGACCTTAGGGTCTCTTTTTTTTATGTTATAATACATCCATGAGAAAAGACTTACAGGCTGACCTGATGCTGCTTTTTGTGGCACTTTCATGGGGAGCCTCAAACCTGGCAATTTCAACATGTCTGACAGAACTGTCGCCGCTGACGATAAACATTTTCCGATTCATCGCAGCGGTTGTTACTGTTGCCATTCTGGGATTCAGGAAGCTGAGAAGCCTGAACATGACGACTGTAAAGTATGCTTTTCTCATGGGTATTTTTCTTACGGGAAATTACTTCTTCACGAACATAGGAATTGCCAATTCTGCATCTGCTGCGCTCTGAGTTATACGGGAAACATTCTCATTACGGACAAGGCTGTAATGGATAAAAGGACCGACGCATACAATCTCGGAGCTGTGCAGATAGGATTCACCCTGCTGTGGAGCACCGTGCTTGCTTCAATATTTGAGCATCCGGTTCTGCCGCAGAGCGGTACGGTAATATTCTGTCTGATTTTCCTGGGTGTGCTCTGCACAGGGCTTGCCTTTGTAATTCAGCCAATCGCTCAGCAGTATACAACGGGAACTCACGTGGGACTGATTCTGGCACTGGAACCTGTATTCTGTGCGATTATCGCCTTCCTCTTCGCAGGGGAAGTTCTCTTCGCACAGAACTACATCGGAATGGTGCTTTTGATGATAGGAATAGTAATTCTTGAAATAGATTTCAAACCGAAAAAGGAGAAAAAATGAGACTCATATCATGGAATGTTAACGGCATAAGAGCCGCAATGAAAAAAGGATTTCTGGATTTCGCAAAGGCAGAAGATCCGGATGTGCTCTGCGTTCAGGAGACGAAGATGCAGGAAGGACAGGCCGAGGTACCTCTTGAAGGATATCATCAGTACTGGTTTTCTGCGGACAAGAAGGGATATTCCGGAACGGCTGTATTCACGAAGGAGGAGCCGTTTTCAGTTTCCTGCGGTCTGGGAATTGATGAACACGACCACGAGGGCAGGGCGATTACATGCGAGTATCCTGATTTCTATCTTGTAAATGTCTATGTGCCAAACGCTCAGCCTGAGCTTAAGAGAATAGATTACAGAATGAGCTGGGAGGACGCATTCAGAGGATACGTGAAGGAACTGGAAAAGACAAAACCGGTTGTTATCTGCGGAGACATGAATGTGGCCCATGAGGAAATTGACCTTAAGAACCCTAAGACAAATCGGGGTAATGCAGGATTCTCTGATGAGGAGAGAGGCAAGATGACTGAGCTGCTGGGCGCCGGCTTTATTGACACATGGAGATATTTCAATCCTGATTTGCCGGGAGTATATTCCTGGTGGAGCTACAGGGCAAATGCCAGAGCAAACAATGCGGGATGGAGAATCGACTACTTCATTACATCCGAGTCTCTGAAGGACAGACTGGTTTCAGCTGACATCCTGACAGATGTAATGGGAAGCGATCACTGTCCGGTTGTGCTTGAACTTAAATAAACTTGACCGTATTAGTCCAATTAGAATATAACTCCGACATGAGCGACGCTAAAACCGCAACGGCAGGAAACAAATCCAGATCAAAGAAGAATTCAGCCATTTTAATATGTCTTGAAATTGTATGGTAAATGTCATACAATATA
>JAUNIQ010000102.1 GCA_030535275.1 Bacillota bacterium
TTATGTGGACGGAGAGTCGAGTTTTCTCAAGAATTACCAGCCTGCATGCATTTTCTGCGGCAGCACAGATTATGTTAAAAAGGTAAAAGGCAAGAACGTGTGCGCTAAATGCATCAAGGAACTTCAGAACTTATAATTAATAAAGAAAAAAAAGGAGCAATTTATTTGCCCTTTTTTTACGTAAGGAGATAGACCCGTGGCAAAATTTCTAGTTAAAAAAAGCGGACCGCTTAAGGGAGAGGTCACAATCAGCGGATCAAAAAATGCTGTACTGCCTATAATGGCGGCAACGCTGCTGACAGAAGAGGACTGCACATTATGCGATGTTCCTGCATTGCGTGATGTGGATGTAATGTGTGATTTTCTTGACAGTCTGGGTGCAAAGGTAGTCAAAGACCTTGAAAACAACAAGGTTGACGTGAAGGCCGAAGGCACAATTCACAGCGAAGCACCTTTTGAGCTTGTCAAGATGATGAGAGCGTCAATTCTCGTGCTTGGAGCACTTCTTCTCCGCAGCGGAAGAGCGCTCATTCATCTGCCTGGCGGATGTGCAATAGGTGAGAGACCGGTTGAACTGCACCTCAAGGGACTTAGAGCCCTCGGTGCAGAAATAAATGAGCAGTCACTTAGTAAGGGCATAGTAGATGCAAAGGCAGACAAGCTTCACGGCAGCACAATATATCTGGACTTCCCAAGTGTAGGCGCTACAGAAGTAATAATCATGGCAGCATCACTTGCTGAAGGAACCACCATACTTGAAAATGCAGCTCAGGAGCCTGAAATCGTTGATCTGGCAAGCTTCCTTAACAAGATGGGGGCAAAGATCAAGGGCGCAGGCACCGATACAATAAAGATTGAAGGCGTTGAGAAGCTTCATGGTGTAACCCACCATGTTATTCCTGACAGAATAGAAGCAGGAACATTCATGGTAAGCGCAGCCATTACAGGCGGCCGCATACTGATAAAGAACATGCTTCCAAATCACCTTAAGGCTGTAATAGCCAAGCTGAGAGAATGCGGTACTGTCATTGAAATGACAGATGACGGTGTAATAGTTGACGGCAGCGTAAATCCGCTGGTATCAACAGATATCAAAACACTGCCTTATCCCGGATTCCCTACAGACATGCAGTCACCGTTCATGGCACTGCTGACAGTTGCAAAGGGACCGAGCGTTGTAATGGAAACCGTATTTGAAAACAGGTTCATGCATGTTGCAGAATTCAACAGAATGGGAGCAAGCATAAGAACTGAAGGAAAGTGCGCAATTATTCCTGGAGGCAGAAGCCTGCAGGGAGCATCTGTTGTAGCTACTGACCTTAGAGCCGGAGCAGCCGTTGTGCTTACAGGACTGGTTGCAGATGGAACCACTGAAGTATCTCAGATTTACCACATTGACAGAGGCTACGAGCACTTCGTAGACAAGCTGAAAGGGCTGGGAGCTCAGATAGAACGAATAGAAGAGTAAAATAAAAAACCGGCAAGATGTCGGTTTTTTTTAATTCAGTTTATTTACTGTAATCAGGATCCATGAAATTAACTATGTTTTCCATGGCAGAAGCTTTGTGTCCGCCTTCAAATGTGTAAATTATCATGTTCTGATCAGGATGTTCTTTTGCAATTAAATCGTTTTCATAGGTTCTAAGGCTTATATTGCTGTCGCCTTCCAGAAGAGGAACGGCATCTGTAAAGAACTCCTTAAGATATGATTTATCACCGCAAAGCCAGATAAGACCTTTTTTATCACAGGAATACTTGGTGCTGCAGAGTCCTGCAGTGGTTTCATATTCTGTAGATATGTTGTCAAGGTAGCTTTCTCCCCGGGTCCTTAAATCAATTGTGATATTCAGGTCGCCATCCTTTGTTTTTATTGACTTGATATATGATGATGCATTGATTATGCCTGTATCCTCGTCCTGAAGGCATATTCCCGTGTTCAGGGTATACATGAGGCTTATCAGGTTATTGCTTACATCTTCATCCAGTACACTTTCAGGCATGTCGGTTTCCGTGAAGGTATATACGAAATCCGTTTCCAGATTGTCAAACTTCTTTTCAACGCTTTCGTAGGATTTTGTAAACTTCTTATTAAAGCTTTCTATATGATTGTCGTCTATTACAATTACAGCCCTTGCTGTGTACGGTGTATATCCGTCATGGTAGTCGCAGCTGAATTCAGCTACGTCAAAGAGCTTGCCTGCGCTTTTCTGAGTTGCAAGAAGACTTCCTATTGTATTAATCGGGTTAGGGTAGTTGTTACCCTTTACGAAATCATACGGATCTGTGTATTCCGGCATTGTCATCTTGATTTCATATGCATTGCCGTAGCTGCTTGTTGTGGTGTCTCCAGACTTGTGCATCTTGCAGACTGCATGGCGTGGTCCGGAAATCAGGACAGTGTCGCTGTTTGAAGGCTGCAGGTTAATGAGATTGTCTCCTTCAAGGTATTTATCAGGAACTTCCTCCATGCCAATAAATCTTCCACCTTCCTTTTCGGTGATAGCCAGGGTGATTTTACCGTGCTTTTCAGGTCCAAGTAGAGCTGTTTCTGCAGTAGCAATTGTGCCTATTGAGCTGGCTGTATCAGTTGTATCAAGGTTGCAGAGCAGAACTGTAGATGGTTCATCGCTGCAGCCATCTGTAGCCTTGTTAACAATTACTGTGCAATGTTTTCCTTTATACTTTACATCCACCTTGCTGCCCTTGGCCCAGGTTGTCATGTAATCATTGAACATTTTGTATTCACAGGTTTCTTCGCTGAAGGTTTCTTCCAGAGAGGACTGGTTTGAATCCAGCATGTCTTTAAGTTCGGCATTGCGATCAAATTCACCGCAGCCGGAGAATACAAAAACTGATGCAAATAAAATAGAAATGAAAAACGGTAAAATACGTTTCATGAATAGATTTCTCCTTGTTTCCGGTCATTATTCTAAATATAATGTTATTATACATCAATGAAAGAAAGAATTGTTAAGATTCGGTGAAATCTCGAGGAGAAAAACATGGGAATTACTATTGAAACAGAAAACTACCTGATCAGAGAAACAGTATTTGATGACTACAGATATTATGCTGAATGGGAAATCGATCCCGACATGACCAGATACTTCGCTCTGGACAGGGACAGAACATATGAAGATGTTGTAACAGAAGGATTTGCTTTCAAAAGCAATGATTCAATTATTGACATGACTATCACGGACAAAAAATCAGGTGAACCACTGGGCAGGGTAATCATTTCAAGAATAGAACCACATTACAAGTCACTGGATATTACAAAGATATATGTAGGAGGCAGCAACAGAGGCAAGGGAATAGGAAGTGAAACATTAAAGGGACTTCTCAGATATTTCTTCGAAGAAATGAAGTACGAAAGAGTAACTCTTGACTATTTTACAGGTAATACAATAGCTTCTGCACTTTACAGAAGCATTGGATTTGTCGACGAAGGCGTAGCAAGAAATGCATGTTCAAAAGACGGTGTATATTACGACCTGAACCTTATGTCAATGCTCAGTAGCGAATACTACGCATAGGTTACATAAAACATGTTATTGAAAACCCTGAAAATTCAGGGTTTTTTTATGTTTTTATTCTTTTTCGTATTGACGGAGGGGATATTTTGTGTATAATTTTCAATGAACGCAAAATTAACCACAATATCTAGTGAGGGGAAAGACATGAGTGAAATCAGACAAATAATCAAGAGGGACGGAAGAACTGTTGAATTTAACATCGAAAAGATTTCAGATGCCATCTATAAAGCAGCTGAAGTATTAGGTGGACAGGACAGAGATACTTCCAACTACCTGGCAAAGCAGGTAGAACTGTACCTTACAGAGGTATGTCATAACGATATTCCTACAGTTGAACAGATTCAGGATGCTGTAGAAAAGGTACTTATAGAAAACGGACACGCAAGAACAGCAAAGGAATTCATCCTTTACAGAGCAGAGCGTACAAGAGTGAGAGACATGAACACCAGACTCATGAAAACTTATGAGGATTTGACGTTCAAGGATGCCAAGGATAATGATACTAAACGTGAAAATGCCAATATCGATGGCGATACGGCAATGGGCACAATGCTTAAGTATGGTTCTGAAGGCGCCAAGCAGTTCTACGAAATGTTTGTGCTTAAGCCTGAGCATGCCAAAGCCCACAGAGAGGGCGACATTCACATCCATGACATGGACTTCCTCACTTTAACAACTACATGTTGTCAGATTGATATAGAAAAACTGTTCAAGGGCGGATTCTCAACAGGCCACGGCCATCTGAGAGAGCCTAACGATATTCAGAGCTATTCTGCACTTGCCTGCATCGCCATTCAGTCAAACCAGAATGACCAGCACGGCGGGCAGAGTATTGCAGACTTTGATTACGGCATGAAGAACGGAGTTGTTAAGACTTACAGAAAGCTTTACTGGACAAATGTCGGCAAAATGCTGAACCTTCTCTTTGATATAGAAGACGGCGTTGAGCAGGTTAAGGCATTCGGTAAGGAAATCATGGAAGAAAAGGGTCTGTATCCGACAATTGCGGATGATAACGGCTACAAGGACATCGAAGCTGAATATCTTGCAAAGCTGGTAGATCCTAAATACATACCTACAATTCAGAAGAAGGCTACAAAGTATGCCAATGAAGAAGTTGACCGTGCTACATATCAGGCAATGGAAGCATTTGTTCATAACCTTAACACAATGCATTCAAGAGCCGGCGCACAGGTACCTTTCTCATCAATCAACTTTGGTACAGATACATCACCTGAAGGAAGACTTGTTATCAAGAACATTCTTCTTTCAATCGAAGCAGGACTCGGAAACGGCGAAACAGCCATATTCCCTGTAAGCATCTTCAAGGTTAAAGAAGGCATTAACTATAATCCTGAAGATCCTAACTATGACATGTTCAAGCTGGCAATGAGAGTTTCAGCCAAGAGACTCTTCCCGAACTTCGCATTTATCGATGCTCCGTTCAATCTCCAGTTCTACAAGGAGGGAGATCCTAATACAGAAGTTGCTTACATGGGCTGCAGAACAAGAGTTATCGGTAACGTATATGACCCTTCAAGACAGGTTGTGGGCGGCAGAGGAAATCTGAGCTTCACTTCAGTTAACCTGCCTAGAATTGCAATCAGAGCTCACGGTGACATCGACATATTCTTTGATGAGCTGGACAGAAAGGTTGATCTGGCAATGGATCAGCTCATGGAAAGATATAAGATCCAGGCAAGCAAGAAGGTAAGAAACTATCCGTTCCTCAT
>JAUNIQ010000103.1:0-3909 GCA_030535275.1 Bacillota bacterium
GCAGTAAATAATCCGCTTGGATTTAGCGGTCTCAACGGTTGTTTCGGTGTTATGTGTGAATGATACTCTAATACTTGACCACAGTGACACTGAAAAAGTTTACCACTAACATCACATTCCTTGTAGAATAGAGGTAACTCTAGGAGCAAGGAGAGAAAGGTATGGTAGTGGGAATGTCACTATATTCACAGATCCGGGAGGCATATATTTCCGGGGAATCGCAACGGTCTATTGCAAGACGGCTGAAAGTATCCAGGCAAACCGTCAAGAAGTACTGCGAGGGAGAAACCATGCCCGGTATCCGGAAGGATTACCTACGTGCTCCGAGTGTGGTTACTCCGGATATCGAAAACTTCATTCGTATATGTCTGGAGTCCGACAAAGAAGAAGGTCTCCGGAAACAGACACACACCGCCAAACGGATATATGACCGTCTCGTTTCGGAAATGGGATTTACCGGCTCCTACTCCATTGTGCGCCGAGTTGTCCATGAAATGAGAGCGCAGTTTATCCCTGCACAGGCAGACATGCCACTGGAATATGACCCAGGAGATGCTATTCAGATTGACTGGGGCGAGGCCACCATCTATCTGCGTGGTGAACGAAAGACCATCCAGATCTTCTGCGGCAGACTTTGCTACAGCTGTGACATCTTTGTCATGGCCTGCCTGAATCAGAATGCGGAGAGCTTTCTAGAGGCTCAACAGCGGATGTTCGACCACTTCGGCGGCGTACCAAGGCGACTTATTTTTGACAACGGTAAAGTAGGTGTCAAAGAAGGCTTTGGGCTTCACGCAGTTGCACAGGACTATTATCGGATGTTCTCTGGCCATTATGTGTTTGCAACAGATTTTTGTAATGTTGCCAGCGGCAATGAAAAGGGATTGGTAGAGAATCTGGTAGGATTCAGCAGAAACAACTTCTTAGTTCCGGTTCCAAGGGTAGAATCCATGGATAGTCTGAATGCGCAGTTGCTGGAACGGTGTTTAGAGTATCGCAGAACCCACAAGGTTCATGGACGCTCCCAGTCTGTCGGTGAGATGTACCTGACTGAAAAGAAATGTTTGCATCCCATTGCACCTTACCGGTATGAAACTGCCAGGGTTACAACACCGACAGTCGGAGACTATTCCACAGTTCGATTTGACCGGAATGAGTATTCGGTACCGGTGCGTTTTCTGAGGAAGGCCGTTACGGTCAAAGGATATGCAAACCAAGTGGTCATTATCTGTGACCAGAACACGGCTGTAACATACGAAAGGCTTTCCGGCCAAGGGAAAACGACCTACAAGCTGGAGCACTATATTGGTCTGCTGGAAAGAAAACCCCGCAGTGTGTTTCAGGCGAAACCGGTTCGGCAGACAGTCCAGAAAGAACTTCTGGATCTGGGAAAGCAGCTTCCCGGTGGCAACAAGGATATGGTCCGACTTCTCAGAATGTGTGTTGATTACGGTGAAGACCGGGTTATCTTTGCAAAGAACCAGATTCCGGCAGGTATTACGCCTACAATTGATGTCATCCGGACCTATCTGGAAGAACCTGAGAGAGTTGCTGTGGTTCATTTCCCTAATGAGGTGTATATCGCTCAGACAAATCTTGCCTACTACGACGAGAAATGCGGGGTAGCTGCCAGATGAATGAACTGAATCGTCAACTTATTTCTATGTACGCTAAACAGCTGAGAGTCCCAACTTTTAACCAATATGAGGAAGTAGTCCGCCAATTGGATGGAGACAAAAGTTTTGATGATTTTCTTGTGTCCCTTATGCGTACTGAGCTTGAAAACCGCCAGGAGAGCAACCGGAAAAGGAAGATCCGGTCTGCGCGGTTTCCATATTCCAAGACTTTGGAAGAATTCGATTTCTCCTATTTGGAGCATGTTTCTGAGGCACAAATCCGGCAGTTGGCCAGCTGTGACTTCATCCAAAACAAGCAAAATGTGGTCATGATTGGTAATCCCGGAACCGGGAAAACACACCTATCCATTGCTCTGGGGCTCAGAGCCTGCATGCAGGGATTGAATGTGAAGTTCTACACGGCAGCCAATCTTTCAAATGAGCTGATAGAGGCGCTGGATGGCCACCGGCTTCTGAAATTAGAAAGGCAGATAGCCAGCTGTGATCTGCTGATTATTGATGAGATGAGCTACCTTACCTTTAACCGTCATCAGTCGGAATTACTGTTTAAGGTCATTGCCGACCGCAGCGAACGGAAAAGCATTATTGTTTCGACCAACCTGGCATTCTCGGAATGGCTGACTATGTTCGAGAACCAGACAATGGTTGCTGCCATGATCGACCGGTTGACCTACCGCAGTTTTGTTCTGAATATGAATTCCAGCAAGCCCTACCGGGCGGAGTATGCAGCACAGGCCAACATAGCCACCAGTGATTAGGGTGGCAAACAAATTCAGTGTCAGTGTTTACCCGAGTGGTAAACTATTTCATTGTCAACGCTGGTAAACAATTTCAGTGTCAGTGGTAAAGAAATTCATTGACATTTACAGGTAATCGTTCAATTTAAGGTTTCCGGCTCTTTTTCAGCGTATTGCCAGTCATATCCATAGGCTTTTTTTCGATAGCCATATCCTGTGGTACATGGTTTTCTCTGGCAGACCCCATTGATTGAGCTCACGCAATTGGTATTTTTTGCCAAGCCGTTGTCCACGAGCCATTGGGCTGCTTCGTGTTGACTCGTAAAAGTCCTAATGACCTCTCCGGTTTCCAGATCGCACATATTCACAGGCTTGCTGCACTTTGCGACCGATGCGGCAGAGCGCTTCTTCGCGTTTGCTTTTGCCTCTTCAGGATTCTCCTTGGCCCACGCTTTTAATGACTCAGATCGTTTTTTTCGAGCTTCAGGTGAATTACGAGCCAGCGATAGCTTTTCCTGCATGGCCTTGTGCTCTTCTGGATGTTCTTCCATCCACTTCTGACGCGCCTGCTTCTTTTTCTCTTTGACCTCCGGATTTTGTTGCGCCTTTCGATTGTTTTCCCTTGACCGCTGATAATCTTCAGGGTGTTCATGCTGCCAACGAAGGATGCGTTCACTCATCATTTCCCGATAGCGGTCGTCAGACATGGTGGCCTTTATAGCTTCGCTTCGTTGCCTGAGCTGTGGGGAATCACCAGATCGATAAAGCTGCTTCGCCACTTCAATCATCGACTGGAATTGTTCAGGATGCGCTTTCATGAACTGGCGCTGATGAGCAACTCTCTTATCCCGGCTGTAGTGCTCGCTTGTACCGCCGCCTCCACTGACGAGATTCAGGCATTTAGGGTCCTGTAGCAGTTCGGCGTCAACAATTGCTGCTTCCAGTTCCTCTGTCTCTTTTGCCGTGGAGCAGCACGCGATGAAGTACCGGACAAACTCGTTCTCATGGCCTTTATATTTACCCTTGAATTTTAGTCCAGAGCCCTGATACCGTTTGATTTCGCTCCAGCGTTTACGATTGACCTTCCCGATATAATACTCATTCGTGTTCAAATTGACCTGAATGTAGAGAAAGTGAAAACCACCATCAATGGAGCTTGTGGATCGGGCCACCTGATGCAACGGAAGTACATCATGCCACTCATTCTTGATATGAATCCGTGTTGGATTATAACCAAGCATTCGTGCCAACATCAGTTCTGGAGTCTCATCGAGATATCCCTCCAGAGGGTCAAATGCCGATAATTCAAACGGATTGTATTTTTGCCAGATCGTGACATAGTCACTGATTTTGAATTCCATTATTTAGTATGGCAGTTTTTGAATCAAAAACGGTTTAAAATCTACCCCGCTGCGTCGATCAATAAGCGTATCACAGGCAATCGTCAGGTCGATGACTTCGGGTCTATCAGCACGAGTGACCAGCCCTGTTCCGTCTTGGCTCTTGAGGCCGATGGCGTTTGCGGGTACACACAG
>JAUNIQ010000103.1:3919-5129 GCA_030535275.1 Bacillota bacterium
CAATGAGGTGGTTTGCTTTGTTATCATTCAGTACTATGTACCACTCCTTGCTCAGTAGATCGACCTTGGGATTGATCCAGAAATCCGCTTTGTTCGTCTGTCGCACAGCATAGCTGACTTCTTTACCCACACTGATACCGTGTTCCTTAACATACTGGACAGCTTCCGCTTTTACCCTTTTTCCGAGGGAAAGCTTTGTTGCAACATCCATAGTGTTTATGACTGGGGTCGCAGCCGCAGGTACCTGATGGCCTTTATTGGGCCTCTTTGCTTTTCCGTCGGAAAAAACAGTGATGCCGATCAGCTGCATCAGGAAAAGGGCCTCCGACAGATACTGATCCAGAATTACGCGACGGAACTTGTCTACCTTCGGAGGATTGCCTCTCTTTTTGTTATCGCAATCCAGTTTATCGATAGCAAAGGCGCGTTCAATGAGGACATACTCAAGATAATCAATATCGGAGCGTGTCAGGTTATCATCCTTAGTTGTAAGGATGACTGCGCTTTCCCACCAGTCTTTCCCTATGGTGTGCTGGGTGAGCCGCTTCGCCAAATCGGACGACTGGCCGACATATACCATGCTATTGGAAAGCAGGAGATAAACACCGTATTTGTTAGCGGCATCGGTATGAAGCAGATCTTGCACAGACGCACGGGGAGCTGAATACAGTTCGCCAGAATTCCAGCTTGAGTCCTCGATACTGATAACCCCACTGAGATTGCCGTCATACAGCAGCAGATTTATTGTTTTTGCCTGTGCATTCATATACTGACACCCTCTCTTCTGCTCCAATTCATTACAGGTTTAGTTCATCCAGATCAACTTTTGTTCCTGCTATATAGTGAGAAAACATCATTTCAGCTGGAAGGAAACGCACCTTTATCTTCTCAAGGCCCAAAGCGTCCAGCATCGGTAGCGACGCAGTTCCCATATTTAGTATGGCCTGCCCATCCGTAGGCATCAAAAAACAGTTAGCTACTTTTGCGATACCGTGCTTATTAACGAAGCTCTGGAATGCCAATTGGTCGAGATACTGTTTCGTGACAGATTCGATTCCGGGCTGTGCTCTTAACGGCTTACCGGGCAGTAGCTGTGGTGTATAATACTTCGCATCAAATATTATAAACGCGGAGTCCGCACCAGCATTACGGATTGAGACCAAGTCGGGAATCAGCGTATCGGCAGCTTCATGACAAAAACCATCACCAC
>JAUNIQ010000104.1 GCA_030535275.1 Bacillota bacterium
TTCTTCTTCCATGGTCAGGTTTTCTTCTCTGATTTCTGTCATGATACTGCCTCCTTTCTGTCGAGATTTTTGTGTACAGTTGTGCTGACTTTTTGACATAAATTTGTTATGGCACGGTCTGCGTCTGCACACCTTGTTTAGTATAACAAATAATGGCAATAAATCAAACCCTTATTTACGTGGGTTTCTGCGTCGTTCCTGGTTTTGCATAAGGCTCAAAGCCTTGCCCCTGCTCACTTTTGAGACATTTTCAGAATATTTCCAATTATCTCTATGGGCGGTCCAAAGCATTGACGAAAAAATATCAAAGTGCTATCATTGATTTGCTCAAAGCTATTAAAAAACTTTGCAAAATTTTTTAAGAAAAAAGGAGAAACAAAATGTCAAAAGAGTATGTTGAAAGAGTCATCAACTGGGTTAAAGAAAGAAACCCAGGCGAAGTTGAATTCCATCAGACTGTAGAAGAAGTACTGACTTCACTGATTCCTGTTGTTGAACAGCATCCGGAATATGAAGAATGTGCTCTGCTCGAAAGACTGGTTGAACCTGAAAGAGGAGTTACTTTCAGAGTAGTATGGGTTGACGATGCCGGCAAGGTAAACGTTAACAAGGGCTACAGATATCAGTTCAATTCAGCAATCGGCCCTTACAAGGGTGGTCTGAGATTTGCTCCAAACGTATATCCTGGAATCATCAAGTTCCTCGGATTCGAACAGATCTTCAAGAACTCCCTGACCGGTCTGCCAATCGGCGGCGGCAAGGGCGGTTCAGACTTCGATCCTAACGGAAAGAGCGATGCTGAAGTAATGAGATTCTGCCAGGCATTCATGACAGAACTGTACAGACACATTGGTCCTAACACTGACGTTCCTGCTGGAGACCTCGGTGTAGGCGGGAGAGAAATCGGATTCCTGTTCGGACAGTACAAGAGAATCGTTGACAGATATGAAGGCGTTCTTACTGGTAAGGGCCTGTCATACGGCGGACTGCTCGGAAGAGCTGAAGCTACTGGATTCGGTATCGTATGGTACGCAGAAGAAATGCTGAAGGCTAACGGCGAAGACTTCACTGGCAAGGTTGTTGGTATCTCAGGATTTGGTAACGTAGCATGGGGTGCTGCTTGGAAGCTGATGGAACTGGGCGCTAAGTGCGTTACAATTTCAGGACCAGACGGATACATCTATGACCCAGATGGCGTAAGCACTCAGGAAAAGGTTGATTACCTCCTCGAGCTGAGATCATCAGGAAAGAACATCTGCGCACCTTACGCAGAAAAGTTCCCTAACGCTAAGTTCTATGAAGGCAAGAAGCCTTGGGGCGTACAGCAGGATGAAGGCATCAAGGTTGACATGTTCATCCCTTGCGCTATGCAGAACGACGTTCACATGGAACACGCTAAGCAGATTGTAGAAGGCGGCTGCAAGTTCTACTGTGAAGGAGCTAACATGCCTACAACTAACGACGCTCTCGCTTATCTGATCGAGAACGAAACAGCAGTTGGTTCAGCTAAGGCTGCTAACGCTGGTGGCGTTGCTTGCTCATGTATCGAAATGGGACAGAATGCTGGTCACACTGTATATCAGCACCAGGCTGTATATGATCAGTTGCATGAAATCATGAGAAACATCTACAAGAACAGTGCTGCTGCTGCTGAAAAGTACTTCGGCAACAAGAACCTCCTCGTACAGGGCGGAAACATCGCTGGTTTCGAAAAGGTTGCTGCTGCAATGATGGAACAGGGTCTTGTATAAGATTGACTGCTTGATCTGAAACGCAAAGTTTTAAAGAAAGAGCCGTGAATAAATCACGGCTCTTTTTTAGTGGATCTCCTGCTTTTTGCATTAACTGATTATAAGCTGATAAACAATCGTATCATCGTCACGGCGGCCTTCCACGTATGTGCCGTCATCGTGTTCTTCTGTGTAAATGTTGAAGGTTTCGCCGAAGCGAGTTTCGTTGGCAAAGTTAACGTAAAGGCCTTCTTTAACGTTCTTGCCTGTCGCTTCTTCTGAGAGCGCAATGAAGCGCGTGTTGTTGCAGTGGTCATTATAATCCAGATCACGTGCGTTTACGGAATGATTCATGACATGCTGTGGATTCTCGCCGCGAATCTTAGGGAATACGCCCTCGATCATTTCGATTTCGTCTTCAGGGGTATCAATAACGATGTCAGTCTTCTCCAGTTTTCTGGTCTTGTAATTGAGTATGCACCACTGGCTGGCGCCGATTACCACTGCCTTCTCCGGATCCGCTCCGTCTTTGGCGTAGTTGATGTAGTAATCACGCTTGAAGGTTGCACGCTTCTGGTATGCCGGGAAAGTTGTGCAGATGTACTCCTCCCCTGCCTTCATTTCGCCTGTGTATCTTACTCTCATCTTGGTCAGAACCCAGATGTAATCGCGCTTGATGAGATCATCCGGACCAATGCCCAGTGCGTTTACATGGCTTTCCGATGCGTCCTGGAAAAACTGAAAAACGCGGTCTGCCCTTATTTTGCCGAATTCGTCAAAGTCTTCCGGCTTAACTTCGATTTCTATTGTATGATGTGCCATAAAAAATCATCTCCTTGGGCTACATTTTAACACAAAAAAGTGACAAAGGGTATGTCCCTCTGTCACCTTTTATCGATTCATCATGTGTTTATTTGTTCTTGAATTCAGCCTTTCTCTTTTCGAGGAATGCGCTTGTTCCTTCCTTCATGTCTTCTGATGCGAAGGAGATTCCGAAAGCGTTAACTTCGTAAGCTGATGCTGTCTTCATGTCTGCGTCATAGCCGTTGTTGATTACGTCCTTGGCAACTGCTACTGCAATTGGTGCCTTGGATGCGATCTTCTTAGCCAGAGCTTCTGCTTCTGCCATTAGCTCTTCAGGTTCGCAAACCTTTTCTACCAGGCCGATTCTGTGAGCTTCTTCTGCATCTATCATGTCAGCTGAGAAAATCAGATACTTTGCCATGCCCTTGCCTACCAGTCTTGGCAGTCTCAGGTTGCCGCCGAATCCAGGGATCAGTCCCAGGCCAACTTCCGGCTGTCCGAATTTTGCCTTTGCGGAAGCCAGTCTCATGTCGCATGCCATTGACAGTTCGCAACCACCGCCAAGTGCAAAACCATTAACTGCTGCGATTACAGGCTTGTTCAGGTTCTCAATGAAGTTCATTACATTGTGGCCCTTGTGTGCGAATGCTCTTGCTCCAACTGTATCCAGCTTGGACATTTCAGCAATATCAGCACCTGCTACGAAAGCCTTGCCTTCGCCTGTCAGTACTACTGCCAGAACTGAGTCGTCATTGCAGATTTCATAGAATGCGCAGTACAGTTCATCCAGAACCTGGCTGTTGAGTGCGTTCATAGCCTGTGGTCTGTTAACAGTTACGAATGCGATGTTATCTCTTACTTCATACTTTAATGTTTCGTACATGGTATCGTCCTTTCGTTGATGTTTATTTTAATGATAATTGATTTCTGTGTTCATTTTAGCACTACTTTTCTAGTATTTCCACCATTTCAGAGGGTGTAATTACTATTTCGTTTTTTGGGTAATGTCTGGTGTTTCCGCTTATCAGAAATGCGCCATCCTTTGTTGTCGCAACATTATAAAATACTGCATCCTGCTCGTCGGCAAATTTCTCGCCGCTCTCCTCTGCGCTGACATATTCCCCATTGGAAAACAGTGCGCCCAGAAATTCGTGCATGTCCCCTTTAGGAATTCCAAATAATGGCCGGCTTAAAACATCGTAGTATTCTTCAACAATTTTCTCGTCATACATTAATGTAATTCTGCCATCCAAAGCAGCATCGACAATCTTAACTGTCGGTGCTTCAATGTTCGATGTAATCATCGCAGATACAATAACATTAGTATCAATTACTGCATATATTTTCATTGTTATTTACCTGCTTTTTTCTCTTTTCTTGCCTTCGCGATTTCGCGGTCGATTTCTTCCATGCTGAGTTCAGGCATGTCCTCTCTGCTCTTTCTGATACGGTCAAAAGCGCGCATGCCCTCATACCTTGTCACATAGCCTTCCGGCAAAGTTGTTTCGAACGGCAGGCCCCTTTCCGCCTTGCTCTTCACCAGGAACATTCTGATGGCCGTCGGCAGATCCATCCCCATGGTTTCATATATAGCCGCCACCTCGCGCCTCAGGTCGTCGTCCACTCTTACCTGTAAAACTGACTGCTTTTGCATGAGTAACTCCTTTCACCTTTGTATTACTTTTGTATGTGTTTGTATTATAATTCATTATATTCCCGGACGCAATAAAAAAGGCAGCTTTCGCCGCCTCTTCTGTATTAAAGGAATTATTTCCCCCCATTTCTCAGCTTTATTTCCTCAAGCATCTTCTCGTAGTACTTCCTGCTGATCGGATATTTAACCAGTGCAAAAGCAGCCAGCGCCATGAGAATGACCGGTACCCAGGTTGTGCAGTTGAAAATCCAGTCCATCGTCTGCTGGCTCTGAACCTCTGCATCGCCCACAAATCCGTTTGCCTGAAGGATGATGCCCAGAATCTGAGCGCCGATTCCGGTTGAAATGCTCTCAACAAGGCCCTGCACTGAAACGATTGCACCCTCTCTCTTCTTGCCTGTCTTGTAGATGTCATACTCGCACACGTCATAAAACAGTGCAGGAACAACCTGCCAGTATGTGGCCATTACTATTGATGAAAACAGCAGAACCAGCATTGCCAGGGCTACGCCGGACATTCCGCCCGCAAATCTGGAGACAACACAGCCGATGCAGCCAAAGGCGATCACGATGAGAAGTGCGATTCTCTTGTCCGTAATGGCGCAGAGCTTGATTATCGGCGGGATTATTATCATCGAAATTATGCTTCTGAATATCATTGAAAGAGATATTGCAGAAGATGAAAATCCCAAATAAAATGTCAGGAAATAAACCAGATCCGAAAGCCATACAGTGTAGGCCGTCAGGTAGAACAGCGTGCAGACGAGAAGCCACCTCATGGGACCGAGCTCCAGAACCTGCACGTACTCGCCGAACATCTTTTTGAGATTGAGCTTTTCCTTCTCCTCGTTTTCCTCAAAGTCGCAGACATCCACGCCGTCAGAAGCCCTGTAGGTAATGATTACACTGCACACCAGAAT
>JAUNIQ010000105.1 GCA_030535275.1 Bacillota bacterium
AATCTTCATATTTAACGGACAAGACCAAAGAATATCTTGTTTCCCCAAGAGAATTTCGCGCTCTCTGGAAAACATATAAAACTAATTTTAAAATATAAAACTCCAGAAAGAGGTTATGAATGACAATAAATGATTTAAAACTTAAACTTTTTGAATTGGGAATAAATAATGAATATTTTTCCAATGGAAAAACAGACAATCAAAACAATAAGGTATTTATAGAAAAAAATGAAAATCCTACTTGGACAGTGTTTTATCGAAAATCTGATGAGGATTATTCGGATGAAATATTTGGTTCAGAACATGAAGCATGTGAGTACGCATTGGAGAAATTAAAATTTTTTGCGACAGCAACTGTGGATGTGGAAGCCGTTGCAGCTTTTATGCTTAAGGTAAAACCAGAGGATTTATCTAAAACAAAGGAATTACTTAAGAATATTGGAGTTATACATTTTTGGAAACCCTCACGAGGCGGTGGAAGTGTACTTATTAATCCTAAAGGGGAAGCATTATGGTCTGCGTCAGCGATTCCTTTAAAACGTCAGATAAAGGATTTTTTGGAAGGTGTACGCTCTAAATACGATCCAGCACAATTTCCGTTGAACTTGAAATAAATAAGGGTACAATGAAAAATGATATGTACCCAGAATTCTGGACACATTGACTATCGTTAGGTGTTACTGACGCCGTGACCTGTCTCTGAACTGACGGCATCTTTTGTCTCAGTTTTGCCGGACTTCGTGTCACTGAATCCGGTTTATTTAAGCAGCGCTCCGGTCCTGCCTGAGCGCCGCATGCACCCTGAAAATCAGGATTCCTTCTGGGCCCATTCCCGTTCCCAGTCTTCCGCGATCCGGCTGATGGCTTCCGGCATCTCCGCATTCGGATCAAAGAACGGGATCTGTCTGCGAAGGATACGGTACAGCTGGAAGAACTGTCCCAGGTGCATCCATTCGATGAAGTCTTTCTGGTCCTTCAGTTCTGCCTGAAGTTCGTATGTTTTCTGCTTCTGCTTTTCGAGAAGATCTGTGCTCTTTACCGCACAGAGTTTAAGATACACATACCATTCCCTGCTCCTCTTCGGGATCCGCTGTTCGAGATCCCAGTCCAGCGTTTCGATGGCGTACTGCAGGACATTTGCACTGGGGTCGGGTTCTTTCTTCATGAATGCACCTCCTTCCCCGAGAGGGTAGTGTCATGCATAACGCATGAAAACATTGAATAAACCTTTATTTCAGGGGATTTGGACATAAAAAGAGCAATACCCCCTACTTTTGTGTATAATGTCAAGCGACCAAACCCAACATTAGAAAGAAGGTGTATTGCTCGTGAACATTATACTGTACTTACTTTTAACGATTCAAGACCTCTATCGCCAAAATCTCTGGCTGCTGTCTTTCATCTGCAGATATATCCCTCTCCGACAGTTCGAGTTCGACGATTCTCACTCTCCCGAATACCAGAAGTTCAAAACAGACATCCTTCCAAAGATCATTCCGGTCAGACATGAAGACTGGCAGCATCTCCGCCGGGAATGGCAGCGTTCGCACAACGGACGGGAACTCCTCCCGATCCGCCGGCGCGGCGACTGCGATATTCCCAAAGGAACACGCTGCCCCTGCTGTGGAGCACCGATGGAATACCTTTACCGGAACAACGGAAAGCACGCCAGCTTCAATGCAAAGTGTGCGGCACACGCTTTTCCTCAGACGCCCTGTTCCACAAAAAATATCAGCTGAAGTGCCCGTTTTGTGGCCATGCTCTGATTCCCGTCAAAGACCGGAAGTTCTTCACTGTCTGGAAGTGCGTCAACCCGAAATGCCCGTATTATCAGGACAGGCTGAAACATGTAAGACCCGGCACGCCTAGCGGGAAACGGGATTACAAACTCCATTATCTGTACCGTGAATTTAGTGTCGACTTCTTTAAGATGCAGCTTGTATATTCCGATGACTTAGAGCAGGCTGCACGGTGATCGAGTGCGAGCTTGCCGGCATTTCAGTGCATCTTTGCCGGAGCCCAGAGCAAACAGGGATCCCCTCTTTTATAATAAGAAAGGCACACGCTTTGTGTGACTACTTATTATTGGAGGTCGATAATTGATTATTCCGGCCCCTTCGGAGCCATCTGTCCGGACTTTGAGAGCCACCATTCCGGAGAATGAAAGCCACTGATTCCGGAGTTTAGGAGCCACTCTGACGGCTCCTGTATCATACGTTCCTTTATACTGTTTGTGCACGTTTAAGCGTGACTACAGATAAAGGAGGGTCACCATTATGACCAAGTATCGTGAGATCCTTCGGCTCAAGAGCCTGGGATTTAGCGACAGAAACATTGCACGCAGCTGCAGTGTTTCACGTAACACAGTCAGACGCGTGATCGATAAGGCGACTGAGATGGATGTCTCATGGCCTCTCGATTTCGGCATGACTGACGGTGCGCTCGAGGAGCTTTTGTTCCCGAGCAACAAGTCGGCGACAGACAGACGGCTTCCCGTAAGTGGTAAATAATCGGTACACTAGTGCCCAGTTCCTGATTTTGGGATAATAAGGTAGTAACGAACCTTGCGAAAACTGCCAAAAGTCGGCAGATTTTTCACAGTTTTCGCCACTTTCACAATGACAAGGAGGCGAATTACCTATGGATCCTGAAATCATGAAAGTTCGTGATCAGCAATGGGCTGCTTTGATTCAAGACCGGTTACAGAGCGGCCTTACTGTTGAAGTCTGGTGCCGGCAGCAGAATATCGGAAAGTATGCATATTATTACCATCTGAGAAAGCTACGCCATCAGGCACTTGCCACAATCAATGAAACAGATTCTGAAAAAGAGCGAAGTCTTCCTTCCGCCGTAATCAAAGATGGAAGTGCATGTTTCGCCGCTGTTCCTGACAACATCGAAAACTGCCATCCGATAAGTAATGAATGCACTGCTCTTCGGGTCACCTTAAATGATCTGGTGATCGAGGTAAGCAATGATGCATCAGATGGAATCCTTTCTCTCGTTCGTGAGGTAATGATACATGCTTCGCAACACGAATGAGTTTAAAAAGGTGTACATTAAATGTGGATATACAGACCTTCGTTTTGGAATCGACGGCCTCGCGAAATTGGTACAGTTCCAGTTCGGCATGGATCCGTTTGAAGATGGCACCCTGTTCCTTTTCTGTGGTCGCCGGAGCGACCGTATCAAAGGACTTGTCTGGGAAGGTGATGGATACCTACTCCTTTACAAGCGTATCGAGAACGGGCACTTCCAGTGGCCAAGGAATTCGCAGGAAGTCGAGCAAATGACAAGTCAGGAATTCCACAAGCTTATGGAGGGATTTCGTGTCATCGAAAAATCCTCGATCCGACCGTGCACAAGCACGACCGTCAGCTGACCCTTTTGTGCAAAACAGAGATTTTTCTACTGTGAACAACAGCGAAAAAAGCCTCTGTTTTTAATAAATACAAGCTCTTGGGCGATGCGTTTTCAGCGTACTGCTCATGGCTGGCCGGAGCCTGACAGCCCTATATGAGGCGGCAGGAACCATCTCCGGGGGGATGAACATCCCGGACAAAAGCAACTTAACGTACCTTTTTCTTCGTGATTATGACGAATCCGAAAATAGCAGAAAATGGCGTATTTACGCGGTTTCTGCTATACTTTTCTGTATAAAGAACACAGAAAAGGAGACCCCGTCATGGCTGTTCAGTCATTCACAGAAGAAGAACTTCAGAACCTTGACAAACAAACACTGATCAAACTGTTTCTGACGACGAGTCTCTCTTCTCAGCAGATAATCTTGCAACAGACAAAGCAGATCGAGCTGCTGAATAACAACATCAAGACCCTTACTGCTCAGCTCGACGTTTTCAAAAAGTACCTGTTTGGCCGCCGTACGGAGACCGGAATGACTGATGCCGGTACGAATCAGTACTCCTTTAAGGTTAATGCCCTGAATGAGCTCGAAGTTACGATTGATGAATCTACGGATCATAACGAACCGGAAATCGAAAAGATTGTACCGAAAGCTTATACCCGCAAGAAACCCAAAGGAAAACGGGCAAGTGATCTCTCAGACATTGAGAAGGTCCGCATTAACGATGAACTTCCAGAAGAAGAACTGATGAAGATCTTCCCTGATGGCAAGTGGACAGCATTTGAGAGTTACACATACTCCCGACTGCATTACATTCCTGCATCGTTCAAGGTGTATGAACATCATGTCATGGCATACAAGGGAACCGACAACAAGATCGTAAAGGCTCCGCAGAAGGAGCCCGGACTGCTCCGGAACAGTGTAGCCACGCCTTCTATAGTTGCTGCGATCATGAATTACAAGTTTGTAAACGCTGTTCCGATTCACAGAGCACAGCAGGAACTCGAGCGGATGGATGTATTCCTCTCCAGTCAGGACATGTGCTACTGGGTCAACAAGTGCGCTGACTTGTACATCACCCGACTGTATCATGTACTCAAAAAGAAACTTTTCGGGTACCACGTGATCCATGCCGATGAAACCCCCGTCGAAGTTCGGAAGGACGGTCGGGCCGCAGGAGCAAAGAGCTATATGTGGGTCTACCGATCCGGAGCTCTGGAGGAGCATCCCTTCGTCCTATATGAATACGACAAGACGAGGAAAACGGATCATCCCCGGGCGTTCCTGAAGGATTATCACGGCACGGTAGTAACCGACGGTCTGGCTGATTACCACCTGCTGGATAAGGAGCGCGATGATCTCACCTTCGCGGGGTGCTGGATCCACATTAGAAGAGGCTTTGCCGAAGATGTGGAAAATCTCAGGAAACAGCAGAAAAAGTCGAAGGATGAATCTGCACCATCGGTCGAAGAATCGAATTCCTATAAGGCATTACTGATGATCGATACGATGGCTAAATACGAACGAGAGTTTGCATCACTTACTCCGGAAGAACGTGTCAAAGCACGGCAGAAGAAAACGGCCCCTATGGTGGACGTCTTTTTCACGTGGCTGAAGACTGCCTCAGAGCAGACACTTCCGAAATCCCTGAGCGGCAAAGCCATCCAGTATGCCCTTAATGAAGAAAAATACCTTCGTATCTTCCTTACGGATGGTTATGTTCCGATGGACAATAACGC
>JAUNIQ010000010.1:0-1063 GCA_030535275.1 Bacillota bacterium
TGAAAATCTGTCCTCGTCTATGAGGAATATTCTGCAGTCAATATCGCTGTCCTTAAGAAGCTTGGCCACCACGTATCCATCTCCGGCATTATTGCCTTTGCCTGCCACTATTGCCACAGGTGTGCGCCAGCAGACTTTTTCGAAAATGCTTTTGCCTGCTCTGAACATGAGCTCCTTCGATGGGGTAATGTTGGCAATTGTGTATGCGTCACTGTCGCGCATGGTCTGCACGGAGATAATCTTGCCGCCGCCGCTTTCCAGGAACTTCAGGAATGCATTCAGCCCCAGATCAAGATCCTGATAGGTCGCTTCGAAATCTCCCGTGTACCACGGATCCGCAACGCTTCTGTCGATTCCCGCGAAGTCAAGAATCTTGTAAATCTTATGCTCCGAATCGCCGCCGCACATGCGAGTCATGTTTCGCACATTGGCATCATCCATGCCGATGAGATAATCGAAATTATCATAGTCATCCCCGGTCATCTGTCTGGCCCTGCGCTTTTCAAACGCGATGCCTTTTTCCCTCATTGTCTCCTTGGCCGGAGGATAAACATCGTTTCCGATTTCCTCCCTGCTCGTAGCTGCAGATTCAATATGAAATTGTCCGTCCGTCATCTGCCTGAGCATGAACTCCGCCATTGGAGAACGGCAGATATTGCCGTGGCAGATAAATAGTATTTTTAGCATGCCTAATTATACCATAAAAAAGCTGCAAACATTGTAAACAACATTTGCAGCTAATTACTTCTATTTTTTCCTTTTGCTTATTAATAGTAGTAAGTGCTTTCACAACCTGTGACTACACCTATTATAATCCCGAACAACATATTTGCGGCAGATATGCATATGCCAACAATGCACAAGGTTCTGGCACTCTTGCATCTGGCCTGCAGTTCCGCCGGAGCGTTAAGCCCGTTAACCTTTGAATATCCGATTATTCCGCAAATGAGCCCTGCTAAGGCAAACAGTACTCCCGCAACAATTGATATGATACCCAGCGTGTGCGCCGTTGAGATGCCTTTTTCGGCAAAGGCGTTCTCCGGCTGCTGGTAATATCCCTGCT
>JAUNIQ010000010.1:1073-29763 GCA_030535275.1 Bacillota bacterium
CAATTGATGCTGAAATTGAGATTGAAAATGTATCTGCTGATAATATTCCTGCTGTGGCTGCTGGTAGTATCCCTGTTGCGGTTGCGGCTGCGCCTTCTGTACCGGGGCGCCGCACCTTGGGCAATACGCTAAACCTTCATTCATTTCTGCCCCGCAATATTGACAAATCATTTCGCTTTCTCCTCTCTATTCTTTATCCTTGATTATTTCAAATATGTTTACTGTTTCTCCAGGAATGTCAGAATGCCGCCCATGTTAAGAATCGCATCTGCTCCGTGTGCGCTGCCCGAATCTTTAGGAATAAGGAACTGCCAGGAAGGGTCGTCTAAATCCTCTCCAACATTGTAAAGATCGTACTTGGCACCATCGATGGTGATTGTTTCTTTCTCTGTAGTAATCAGATAGTCAGAGTCGCTTCCATATGCTTCGTAGTGGAAGTTTCCATCCTTGTCTATTGTTATAACCTGATCTCCGGCATTTTCATCACTGATATAGTCAAGTGTGTGAAATAATTTCTGTAAATTATCCGTTCTATGGTAATTGAGATAAGAACCTGCCCGTATGACAGATTCGGATTGACACATTCAATATAAATTATGCCTTAAAACAAGTCAAGCGAGACCTTCCGAAGAGGGTCCCGCCCGCTGAGATTCTCACATCTTTTTTTATTCAAAATTGGTGAAAGGTTTCATGATCTGATAATTTTCCCACAGAGGGTCGGTTTGCATTTCACATTTATCCGAATTGAGAACCATCAGCTGGTGAGTATCTTCATTATACTTTTCCCATGTGATTGCTCCTGCTCCCGGAACTTCTCCTGCCGGAATCGAAGGGTCTCCTGTCTTTGCGAAATTAACCCATGCTCTCTGCATTACCTTCATTAAATAAGGATCTGCAGGTTCTTCGGAATATGTGTCATCATCCGGTTTGTTGAATGTGTATCTTAAATCAGATGCATGGCACGCACCGAAAGTGTCATCCATTTCTTCAGTGAAATAGTACATGTACGAATTGCCGCCGGCTTCGTCGTGGGTGATTGCTTCATTTCTTGCAGGTACGTTAAATTTAACCGCATTAAAATATGCCTTTATGAAATCTCCCTTTTCCATCGGGCTGATTGATTCCTTTAATTCCTTGATTGCCTGCTTTTGCTCGTCGTTCATGTTTTCACGATCTGCCTGATAGCTCCACCTCATGTACTTGAGGAAGTTGTTGAATCCACCGTAATCGATAATCCATGCGCTGATTTCATCCTTGTTTGTACCGGTCATGAAGTCAACGTCCGTGTTGTTCTCTGCAATTGCCGCCAGGCAGTCCATCGGTATCACTTCGTCATCCGGCTCAGGATAAGTGTATTCTTCAGTGTAGAGATAGAGCTTCAGTGAGATTTCCTTCAGCTGCTCTTCGTCCAGAGCCAGCAGGTCATCCATGTTCTTTGCTCCTGCAATTCCCATGATTGCTTCTGTATATTCCTGACTCGTTTCCTGTGAACGGAAGAATGCACTGCAGTTTCCGCTCTGCGCCATAACATGCTGGAACAGACCGTCTGTTTCAGGAGATGCCATGAGTGCAGAAACGCTGCCTGCTCCTGCAGACTCTCCGAAGATTGTAATGTTGTTCGGGTCTCCTCCCATTGATTCGGCATTTTCCTTAATCCAGTTCAGGGCCACAATCTGATCCTTAATTCCCAGATTTGCTGTGTCCGGATATTTGTCGCCGCCTTCAACATTTTCGAAGTTTGCGAAGCCCATGATGCCAAGTCTGTAATTGATGGAAATCAGAATTACGTCGCCATTGTCTCTGATAAAATCTGCGCCATCATAAAGAGGATCGCTTGAACCGCCCCATACATAAGCTCCACCGTGAATGAATACCATAATCGGCTTGTTCTCTGTAGTGTCCTTGGTATTCGTCCATATGTTCAGGTTAAGGCAGTCTTCGCCCTGCGTATAAAGGGATGCCCATTCCTGAAAGTCTTCGGGCTGTATGCTGCTGTGTCCGAAATAATATGCTTCATGCACGCCATCTGAAGGTTCTGCAATATCAACAGGCTTCCATCTGTACTTGCCTGTTGGCTGTACTGCATAAGGAACGCCCTTCAGCGCCAGCACGTCACCGTCCTGTTTACCAACATAGGTTCCGTTTGTAAATTCCATTGCCAGAGACTCGTCATAATCTCCGGTTATATCCTTGTTCTCTCCAATGATACCTTCCATGGCTTCTCTCGGTTCTTCGAAAAGCTCATCGCTGTAGCCCATATCCGCATAGAGCTCATCCCAGTTGATGTTTTCGAAATCCGAATTCTCTGCCGCTTTGTCAGAAGCTCCGCAGCCGGCGAAACACAGAACCATAGTCAGTGCCATCAGCATTGCCAGTAGTTTTTTCTTCATTTTCTCGCGTCCTCCGCCTATCTTTTACAGATTATAGCGCTACATTATTATAGCACATGAAAAATATCTTAACGTATTTTAATTGAATAATCACAGTTCCATCACATTATTTTCCGGCTATATGTTATAAATGATATGTAGAAAAAAACTTTCACTGAAAGGGGAAAAAATGAAAACAACCATAAAGAGAAAAATCGCAATAATTCTGGCTCTAATAATGACATTGAGTATGACAATCACGGGGACTGCTTTTGCAGCAGACGGAGATGCCTACCTGGCTCTCGGCGCAGATCTCTCAGCCGACGAAAAGGCTACAGTCCTTGACCTGCTCGGTGTTGCCGATACAAATGATTATAATGTTATCTACGTTACAAATTCCGATGAACATCAGTATCTGGACAAATATGTAAGCAGCGACCAGATCGGTTCAAAGGCACTCTCATCAGTACTGATCAGAGAAAACGGCGGAACTGAAATTCACGTTGAAACTCACAACATCGGTTACTGCACGGAAGACATGTACAGAAACGCTCTGGCGACAGCAGGACTTTCCGGTGCAGATGTTATAGTTGCCGGTCCTTTCAACATTTCAGGAACAGCCGCCCTTGTCGGTACAATCAAGGCATATGAGAAGATGACCGGGGAGGAAGTAGACGACGAAGTAATAGAAGCAAGTGTCGATGAGATTACAACCACCGGTGAGGTTGGTGAAGAAATCGGCGATACTAACGCCGCAGAGCAGATTATTGCCGAAGTCAAAGAAGAACTGGCAGACAACCCAAACATGTCAGATTCAGAGCTTGAACAAACCATCAGAGATGCCGCAGAAGATGCCGGCATTGAGCTTTCCGATTCAACTCTCCAGAAGATCAAGAACATGCTGCAGAACCTGCAGGGCCTTGACATTGACTGGGGCAATATCAAGCAGCAGTCATCCTCTATTATTGAAGACCTGAAGCAGGTTGTGGATCCCGAAAAGGCAGAAGGCCTGCTCAACAGACTTATCGCATGGTTCAGATCGCTGATTAATTAACAGCTTATGCAAAGGCAAGCTAAAAGGAAGTGTCAAAGACACTTCCTTTTTTTAATACCCCTGTTTTTACATTACTGTATATCGCTTTTTATCATGCCCAGCAGTGCGAAGCCCAGCCCTGTAACCGCTCCGCCTATTCCCATTGCCAGATAATAAATGCCCGTCATTTCCACTGTCAGTCTGACAACATATGCAATGAGGCAGCCGGAGAGCACGGCCAGCACCATGCCGGCTATTATAAGCAGCAGGCTTATGCGGCTGAATCCGCGGTATCTTTTATTCTTGCTTTCCTCGTTTTTTCTGCTGCAATATTCCTGCATGTCCCATATCTCAATCTGACTCATCATTTCTTTATCCTCCTTTTCTTTCCCGTCTCCTCTTGAGCTTAGTATAGAAATATGGGTGTACGAAAAAACGGACTCAATAATTGAGTCCGTTTTTAATGTCTGTATCTATTTATCGCTTATTTAACAGCGTCCTTCAGAGCCTTTCCTGCCTTGAAAGCTGGAACCTTAGTTGCGTTAATCTTGATTTCTGCTCCAGTCTGAGGATTTCTTGCTGTTCTTGCAGCTCTCTTTCTAACTTCGAAAGTACCAAATCCGATCATCTGAACCTTGTCGCCCTTCTTCAGAGCCTTAGTCATTTCATCAAATACTGCTGCAACTGCATTGCCAGCGTCCTTCTTTGACAGTTCTGCACTCTTTGCTACTGCTTCGATTAATTCTGTTTTATTCATCCTTTTTTCCTCCATTTGTTTCAATAGATTTGTAGACTATCTAATGAGCGTTGTTCATCAAGCAACCCTCCGATTGTAGTATATCATCTCATTCTGTACACTTACCGTACACTTTCTGAAACCCTTACTACTACGGCATTATTATAGCATAAGCCCTCTTTATTTGGTAGCAGTTTTTTCTCTCTTTTTGATTTCCTCCCAGAGGTCCAGACCCTCATCAACGCTTGAAACGTCTATGTTTCCAAAGACATGCGGATGCCTTCTTATCATCTTCTCGCTGACACACTGAACCACGTCATCTATTGTAAATTCTCCGGCTTCAGCCGCAATCTGTGAATGAAGAACTATCTGCAAAAGCACGTCCCCCAGTTCTTCACAAAGATGATTCCAGTTCTTTTCATCAATGGCATCCAGAGCCTCGTTTGCTTCTTCAACCATATGCTTTTTCAGGCTTTCGTGAGTCTGCTCCCTGTCCCATGGACAGCCGTCAGGCTGACGCAGTTTTTCAATGATATCCACGAAATCGCTGAATGAATAATCCTGCTCTCTGGTTTCCTTCAGAAATCTGTCTATCTCAGCCATTACGTCTGCTGTTTTAACATTTGCCGCATTTCCGCGCACAACCGTCTCGCTGACCTTAATGCGGTCCGGCACATTCATGCCTTCGATCATGGAGTTCATTTTCCCTTTTTCATAGCCGCCAAGGTCAAGTGTAACAAATTCAAATCCAAGGCTTTTCAGTTTGTCCTCGACAGAATCCTTTATCTCCAGCATTCTGCCGGCCTCCTCGGAAAGCGTTTCGATTCTTGCCATGAACCTTGTTTCGTTACCGCTGACCTTGCCTGCAATTTCATGACAGCGAACTCTCAGCTGGCTGAATCCCTTATTCCTAAGAAAACGCTCCGCCTCATCTATTGCCTTAAGCTTCTGCTCGGTTATTGTTTCCCCATATGGAATTCTCGTAGCAAGACATGCCAGCGCAGGCTTTTCCGCCATTTCCCTTACGTCGCCAGTATCCAGCCGCTTCAGAGCTTCGCGAATCTCTTCCTTGCCAAGTCCTGCTTCCTTCAGCGGACTTGCAATTCCCAGCTCCTCTATGGCTCTGTTGCCGGGTCTGTAGTCCGACATGTCATCTGTGTTCGTTCCGTCGCAGAGAACGCTTCCTACCATATCGGCTCTTTCCTTCAGAATCCCGAACATCTCCCTCTTGCAGTGATAGCATCTGTCGATGGGGTTTCTTTTTATCATTCCGATAATGTGGCTTACATCCACCTTCTTATGGGCAATGCCCAGTCTGTCACAGAGCTGCTCCGCGTAGAGCTGTTCGTCTTCCGCAAACTGAGGCCCCGTAGCTGTCAGTGCTGCAACGGCATCCGCTCTTCCCTCTTCACTGAACACCTTCGATGCAAAGGCAAGAAGGAAGGTGCTGTCCACACCACCAGAAAGGGCTACGAGCATCTGCCCGTAGCCTTTTATTATTTCTTCCAGTTTCTTTAATTTGTTATCAAGCATCTCCCAGCTCCTCGTACTGCTTCAGGAAATCCAGCATCTTTTTCTGAATTGCCGCACATCCGCCCTTCTCGTCTGCTGCGATGTTCATCGGCAGAAGAGGGTCGTGCAGGGACTTTCTCAGCAGGCACCAGCCGCTGGCATCTCCCGTAAAGTTAATGCGTACACCTTCATAGTTCGGCTCTTCCAGCGACATGCCTTCTGTTGCCTTTGCATAAGCCTTCAGGTCCTCGAGAACCTTATCGCCGTATGCGCTGAAGTCGTCGGCAAGAACCGGTATTCTTATCTCTTTTTCATCGGCAGGGTCTTCCAGCTTCTCGATTACGCTGTCAATCTTCTTTCCTTCGGCGAAAAGCTTTGCTGCCTTGATTACTATTTTAGTTGCCAGATATGCGCCGTCATCCAGGAAATAATTTTCCTTAAGGGCGGCGTGGCCTGATGTCTCGATTGCCAGCTGGGAATCCGTTCCTTCGCTGTTAAGCTCGATGGCCTTATTGATTACGTTTCTGTAGCCTCTCTTGAATCGCAGATGCTTCAGTCCCAGGTCCTTTTCGAGGAATTCGGTGAGCTGTCTGCTGGTAATGCTGTCAGTTACAACCGTCGTGCCCGGATGGTCCTCGGCAACCAGTGCCGCCGCCATGGCCACTATTCCGTTGCGGGCAATTTCTCTGCCTCTGGAATCTACTGCGGCAGATCTGTCAACGTCTGTATCGAATATAATGCCAAGGTCAGAGCCGCTTCCAACAACCTGCAGTGATATTGCAGTCATGGCCTCTTTGTCTTCCGGGTTAGGCGCATGATTCTCGAACATACCGTCAGGCTCCAGGAACTGACTTGGGCTTATGTCCGCTCCAAGGGGCTTCAGAACTCTGGTGGCATAAAATCCGCCTCCGCCGTTACCGGCATCGACTGCAATTTTCATTCCCTTCAGGGGCTGCGGTCCCATTCCTGCACCTTCAATTATGAGCTGTTTCAGGTGATCACAGTAAGGCGTCATTATATCTGCTTCTTCTGCTTCGAAGACCAGCTTGCCCAGTCTGTGTACCTGCTTTCCCTCCATTGGAGGCTGCCCGATTTTTTCAATCTGCAGCTCTTTGTCGGCTGCATACTTCAGGATCTGGGTAATGTCCTGCTTGTTCAGCCCACCTTCTCTTGTGAAGAACTTAAAGCCGTTTCTGTTGTACGGCAGATGACTTGCTGTAATCATCACGGTGCCGTCGCATTCAAATTCAGGAAATACCGTCGCCATGAACATGGCCGGTGTGCTTGCCAGACCGAAATCATATACCCTGCAGCCGTAAAGGCCGAAGCCGTCCATGAGCCCGTCAAGAAGTCTTGGCCCCGATGTTCTGGGGTCTCTGCCAATTGCCAGAACCATTTCCTCCGGCTTCTTTCCAAGCTTTTCTGAAAGCCAGATTACGAAGCCGATTGCTATTTCCTTCGCTTCATCTTCTCTTAAAGAAAGGGGTTCTCCCGGAACCCCTGTTAATGATACGCCTCTTATGTCGCTGCCGTTCTGCAGCTTTGAATACTTCTTAAACATGTTTCTGCTGTACGCCTTCCTCGATTACCATGGTCTTGAGTCTGTCGATGTGAACATCTGCAGCCTCTCTAGCCAGGTTTGTATCCTTGCTCTCTATTGCCTTGAGAATTGCCTCATGTTCTTCAGGCATGTTCTCTGCTCTCTTGAAGTTGTCGTAGTAAATATATCTGAATCTGAGAACCAGCTCCTGGAGCTGCTCAATCATCTGAACAAGAATCTTGTTATGACATGAATCGACGATGATTCTGTGGAACCTTGTGTCGAATTTAATCATGTCTTCCATGCTGCCGCGTGTAACAGCTTCGTTGTAGCTTGCTGAAACAGCCTTGAGTTCATCCAGCTGTGCAGGCTGCATTCTCTCTGCTGCAAAGAAGGCTGCCAGACCTTCCAGGTCCTGACGCACTTCCAGGATTTCAACCATATCTTCTGTTGAAATCATTGATGCATAAGCGCCTCTTCTCGGTTCAATGGTAACAAGCCCTTCTTTCTCGAGCTTTCTGATGGCCTCTCTGATAGGGGTTCTGCTTACGCCCATTTCCTCTGCCAGTTCTACTTCCATCATTCTTGTTCCCGGAATGATTGCGCCGGTAAGTATCTGCATTTTCAGTTCTTCATAAACCATTTCTCTAAGCGGTTTATGATTTTGAATATCAAAGTTTAACATGTTGTCCTCGTCCAATAGCTTTCTTTATTTTCTTCCATCATCTTCTCGCATATACCTTGTGACTGCTCAATGCTGTCACACAATCCAAAGACTGTAGGCCCGCTTCCGCTCATGAGAACGGCTCTCGGTTCGCACAGTTTTTGCATCTTGTTCTTTGTATACACAACAGTAGAATACTCCTTTAATGTATAGTTTTCAAGTACATTAACCATGTTTTCTTCAATTTGAGACAAGTCCTTTGTTTTTAAAGCCTCTATCATCGCCTGGTTGTCAGGTCTCTTTGGAATATCAATGCTGTCTATGCCCTTATACACGCTGGCAGTAGATACGCTGACCGGAGGTTTGGATAAAACCAGGTGGCTTCTCAGTCCTTCAATCGGTTTTAGTTCCGTTCCCGTTCCTGTGGCGAGGGCGCAGTGAGTTGCCAGAGGATCTCCCGCAAACCTTTCCTTAAGATTGATGTTTTCTGCAGCCTGTCCCATTACGCAGAACGGCACATCTGAGCCAAGTTCGCTTCCGGCTTCGCACAGCTCAGCAAGACTAAGGTCCAGCCCCCACAGCAGGTTCAGTCCGTGAAGGACCGTCGCGCCATTGCTGCTTCCTCCCGCCAGTCCTGCGGCTACCGGAATTCTCTTTTTTATGTGAATTGTAAGCACTCCCTTATTGGGTCCGTATTTCCCATCCATAAGAAGCGCTGCCTTATACGCCAGGTTCTTCTCATCTGTCGGCAAGTATCTTCTGTTTGTTGTCAGTCGTATTTCCAGTCCTTCTGCATTTTCCGAAGGCTCCCACTTCATTGAAACATCATCACACAGCAGAATCTGCTGCATTACCATTTCAACAATGTGCATGCCGTTTTCCAGCACTCCCTTAACATCGAGTGTCAGATTTATTTTGGCATAGGATCTCAGTTCTATTTCGTTCATAGCTTTCACCTCGAAGCCAATTATAACATAAAAAATGAGTCGGAGTATTCATCCTCCGACTCAGTTGTCTTTCAGCTTATTTTTTCTTTCCGCCTTTTTTCTTGTTCTTGTTCTTGCCCTTCTGGTTCTTAGGGTTTGTCGTTCCCTTGTTTGTCTTGGCTGCTGCAGCCTTAGGTTCTTCAACCTTGTGGCCTGCATCTGTTACAACCTTGAGCTTGAGCTTGCTTCCTGTTGCTGAAATAGGCTTTGGTGCAGCAACTCTCTTGTTGGATTCTCTTCTGATCTTCTCAATGATTTCTGCTTCGATTGCCTCTTCAGCTTCCCTCTGTCTGCGAGCTGCTTCTTCCCTCTTTCTCTTCTTCTTGCTTTCTTTTTCTACGACTTCCTGAACAGACTTTCCTGACTTCTTCGCTGCCTTGTAAGGGTTTACGCCTTCCTTCTGCAGCTTTTCTTCCTTCTTCTTCTTTTCGTCCTTCTTGCTGCCTCTAATTGTGAAGAAGATCATTCCGCCCATCATGAGGAACATCAGAATCATGTAGATTGCTGTTGATCTTCCCTGGTTCAGGGTCTTCATTGAGATTGTCTGCTTCTCTCCCAGCTTTGTTCCATCTGCTGCCTGAAGGTCCTTTCCTATTGAAAGAACGTACTGTTCATCGCCCTTGACTTTTTTGTTCTTGTTCTTTGAACTGAATGTGTCTGCTGCTACCAGGATAAGTCCTTCTTCCTCATCGCTGTAGTAAACCTTAACCGGGATTCTGTTTCCTTCGGAGTCCTTCAGTTTGAACTGCTTGGCATTCTCGTTTCTTACCTTCTTGCTCTTTGGTATCATATCCTTGCTGAAAGTAATCTTTACAGAAAGGTTATCTACTGCAACGCCCTCTGTTCCGTCTTCCGGTGAAGAAGAAACGATTGTAAAGCCTGTCTTGTTAATTGCGTCCGTACCTTCGTCGTCCTTTGCCAGGCATACAGGTGCAAGCATTGCTACCGCCATCATCATTACGCAAACTATTGCGCCAATTCTTTTCATTACTGATTTTCCTCCAATTTACTGTCTCTTATTTTTCTGAAGAAGGTCTTTAGTTCTGCTGAACATTCTTCCTGCAGAAGACCTGTCTCTATCTCTACATAATGGTTCAACTTCTCCTCCTGGACGATGTTGAACACGCTGCCGCATGCGCCGGCCTTGGGATCCATTGTCCCGATAAACAGCTTCTCAATTCTTGCCCAAACTATTGCTCCTGCACACATGCTGCAGGGCTCGGCTGTTACATACATCTGACAGCCAATCAGTCTCCAGCCTCCAAGTGCTTCAGCTGCCTGTCTTATTGCCAGCATTTCCGCATGGGCCGTTGGGTCCTTGAGAGCCTCGACCATGTTATGCGCTCTGGCTATTACCTGTCCATCGCGCACTATTACGGCACCTACCGGAACTTCTCCGGCTGCTGCCGCCAGTCTGGCCTCTTTGAGAGCCTCTTCCATGTGTTTTTTCATACGCTTTACAATGTTACCACATTTTCATAGGGCTAGCAAGAAAAAGCTTACAGCTCTTTTTCCCACAGTTTTTCATACTCTTCCCTGAGCATTGAGTAACATCTTACCTCTCTTATTGATCTGTCGTACAGTCTGTATGCCCTTCGAAGTGTCCCTTCATATGTGAAGCCGCATTTCTCGATTACTCTCTGGCTTCTGAAGTTTGTTTCGCTGGTTCTTATCATCAGGACCGTCAGCTTGAGTTCGTCAAAAGCAAATCTGATAACGCGCTTTGCCGCTTCAGTCATGTACCCTCTCTTCCATCTGCTTTTGGCAAGAGAGTAACCCATTTCTCTGCTTTCTACTTCCGGCCTGTACTTGTCAGGTTCAAGCCCGATGCTTCCGACAACTGTTCCGCTTTCTTTCTCGACTATTGCCCATGTCATGTTCTTCAGGAACAGCTCCTTGATAATAAAGCGGGACTCGGCCACATTTGCATGGGGCTTCCAGCCTGCATGAGGGCCCACGTCAGGATCCTTGGCATAGTCATATAATGCTTCAGCATCCTTCTTTGACCACTGTCTTAATATTAATCTGTCCGTTTCCAGTGTTGGAACATTAACTCTCTTTCCCATTAGGCTTCTCCTACTCGGTTGTACTGAGAATCTCTTTATTCTTTTCTACCTGGCTGACCTTCATCTTTGAAACATCCTTTGGATCAACATCTTCATTGAGTGCCAGGATTGTCGGTCCCAGATATACGGTCTTGAGAACTTCGCCGTCCAGAGAAATCTTGCTGTACTCGGTGAAGTTTTCACCCTTTATATAGTACTTGTCTCCTATCTTGACGATGCTGTCTATCTTGATTTCCTTCACGCCCATCTGCATCTTTGTCGGCTTGAACGGATTTGTTCCTCCGTAGATATAATCCTTGCCGTAAAGCATGTCATAGGAGAGAGCTTCAAGATCCTGCTTGTATGTATCGGAATCCTCATAGTTCTGATGGAACTTGGTCATCATTCCCGTGGATATTCCCAGTCGGTCGAGCAGATGATATGAGATTTCGTATGCAGCAACATCTTCGTCCTGCTTTTCCAGACCGAAGTTGCTCCAGATTACATACTGGGTCTTGTACAGGTCTCCCGTCTTGAGCTCATCTTCTGTCATGTCCAGAGCCGGCAGGTGATCGCCATACAGTACGAGGACCACGTCTTCATCATAGGTTTCAAGAACCTGTGTCATCTCCTTGATGAAGATATCCATTTCATAAATCTGGTTTGCGTAATACTCGTATCCCCACTTCTTTTCATCGTTAGGAGCCTTTGTAACCTCAATTGCCGGATCCTGAATTACCTGCTCAGTCGGGTACTTGCCGTGTCCCTGTACTGATATGGTGTAGATGTAATCAGGTCCTTCGGTGCTTTCGAGAGCGTCGATGATGTTTTCTGTAAGAAGGGCATCCTTTGCCCAGTTCTTCGGTGTCTTGACAACGTTATTCATGTATTCAAGACAGGTAAATGTATCAAATCCCAGATTCTTGAACACTTTGTTTCTATTATAGAATGCGCCTCTGTGGTTATGAATTGCATGAGCGGAATAACCTATCTGCTTCAGATCATAAGGCACGCTTTCACAGGTCTTTTCTGTAAGAACGCTCTTGTAAGGATATTCGCCCGGTCCGAAGAATCTAGCGCTTATTCCCGTCATTGCTTCAAACTCAACATTCGCTGTTCCGGCTCCGACTGCCGGCACTGTCAGATAGCCCGAAGAGCAGGTCTTCAGCATTTTCCTGAAGTTCGGAATCGGATCCTTTGAAAATTCAACATCGTTAACTATTGTAGGGTCAACAAATGATTCCAGCTGAACGAATATGATGTTCGGCTTGTTCTGTACATTCTTATCGTCGTCTTCCCCAGGGGTGTAAATATTGTCGTCTCCCAGCTCGCCTCCGGTAAAGATACCCTCTATCATCTCTTCTGAATATCCCTTAGGCTTGTCTATTCCCGTCTTAACCCAGGTAATCATGAAGGAATATGCTACGCCGTTATCCCTGTAAGCATAGGCAAGGTTCGGGAAGAATGTATCCAGAATTCCCAGCTTCATTCCGCCGGTTATTGAACCCAGTGCAATTCCGATAATCAGAATAACGGATATTGCGGACTTCCTGTAGTCAACCTTTCCTGCAAGCTTTGGTGTCTTTCTGAAGAGCAGAATGATTGCCAGAACGAAAACAGCCGCTCCCACACCAATCATTATCAGGCTCTTTACAGAGAAGTAATTGGTCATGATCGACTGGGCCTCGCTCAGGGTTGCCAGGTCCTTAACATTAAACGGCGTCATTCTGTTTATGAGTATTACGCCGTTCGTAATGCCGATTGCCAGCCATACGAAAGAGAACATGCATGCTGCAAATATCCTTCTTCTGAACAGCAGCGCCAGTGAAATGGTCGCCATGATAAGCATCGTGTTACAGAAAAATACCAGCGGGTGCCCCACCATGAAGGCCAGCGCCGCAACCGGCGACAGTCTGCCCAGCGACTCAATAATCAGATCGATTACAACTGCCATTATAAACAGCATCAGAATATGGTTGTTATTTATTTTTTTAAGTATTTCTTTCAGCTTTTCCATTTGCTACCTCGTTAGCCAGCTGTCCAAATTCCTCAATGCTCAGGGTCTCAGCTCTTCTTCCCGGGTCGATTCCCAGCGTCTCCAGAACTTTTCGTACTTCTTCCTTCTCCATTCCTCCCGCAGATGACAGAGAGTTCAGGAGAGTCTTTCTTCTTTGTGCAAAAGCAGCACGAACGCATGCGAAGAATTCCTTCTCATCCGTAAGCTGCAGTTTCTTTTCCTTTAACGGTTTCAGTGTAAGGACCGTCGAATCAACCTTTGGTCTTGGAACAAACACTTCCTTAGGCACTGAAGCCACTTTTTCAACATCGCAGTAGTACTGCACGGCAACCGAAATGGCGCCATAAGTCTTGCCACCCGGTCCCGACCGGATTCTGTCAGCCACTTCCTTCTGCATCATTATTGTGATGCTGTCAGCCGGCACGCCGTCCTCCAGTATTTTCATTATTATCGGTGTGGTTATATAGTATGGAAGATTTCCTATAATGCGGACCGCTCCGCTGAAGCTTCCCTTTTCACGTTCCTCCGAGATGATTTCCTTCAAATCGGTTTTCAGAATGTCTCTGTTTATCACTTCAACATTGTCATATGACGACAACGTCTCCTCCAGTACGGGAATCAATCTGGCATCGATTTCTATTGCCACGACCTTCGCGCCGGCCTCCGCCGCTTCAGCGGTGAGGACTCCGATTCCCGGTCCGATTTCAATAACCAGATCATTTTCACCGATTTCCGCACCTTCAATTATCTGCTCCAGAACGTGCCTGTCGGTTATGAAGTTCTGGCCCAGGCTCTTTGACAGCTGGAAATTATGTCTGTCTCTGATTTCTTTAATTGTGGATGGTGATGTTAAATCCATTATAATTCCCTGAGGGCTTTCTCTATTTCTTCTCTTGAAACGCCAAAGCTGTTCAGTCTCTGCAGGAAGGTTTTGCTGTTTGCAAAACCAAGGCCGAGACTTTTGCCCAGCTCGGTTCTTCTTTTCGCTGCTTCACTGGTTCCAGTAAGACCCCACCTGAACATGTCTTTCTGCGAAAATGACTCTGCTGCATTTTTCTCTCTGACTCTTGCCTTTTCGAGAGCCTTTCGAATACTTTCCGGGCTGGCGTTTTCTATTCCAATGTCCCCGTCCTTTTCGGCTTCTGATCTCTCCAGAAAGGCTTCGCCTGCATCGGGAAATCTTTCAAGAATTCTCTTTCGTATCTGTTCCCCCGCATGGTCGGGATCTGTGAATACGATTATGCCCGTGGTCTCGCTTGCCTTTGCAATAAGGTCCCAGGTTTCCTGTCTTATTCCGTATCCGTGGGTTTCTATTGTAAGTGCTTCAACACTTCTTTTTATTGCGGCAGTGTCATCTCTGCCTTCAACAACAATTGTTTCTTTAATTTTCATCAGGAATGTATATTGTTTCTCCCGGCTTGACCAGCTTCAGCTTCTCTCTCGCCTGTGCTTCAATGCTCTCTTCGGTGTTGCTGTTTTTAATATCGTTTTCGAGCTGCTCCTGTTCTGTCTTTAGCTGATCCTGCTGTTCCTGCACTTCCTTCTGCTCCTGTTTGAGCATGACAATATTAGCAATGGAAGCTCCAAGCAAAACCAGGAGAGCTATAATGATAACCGCTATCAGAAGACGTCTGCGACTGCGCTTTTTCCTGAGAGCTCTCTTCCTGCGAATCCTTCTCTCATCACTTGCGGTTTTCTCGCGTTCCTCTTCCTCCCGGGCCTCCTGCCTTCTTTCCTGCCTTTGCTTCCTTGCCTCATCCATGTCGATGACACGGCTGGTCTTCTTGAATTGTCTGCTTCTTCGTCTTTTTCTTGCCATTATGGTAAATAGTTTCTAGGGTTTTTGAAGGTTCCGTGATCCATTACTCCGAAGTGGATGTGTGATCCGAAACTGTTACCTGTATTACCCGCTTCAGCAATGTGCTGTCCCTGGAATACCTTGTCACCCACGCTTACGATGATGCTGCTGTTATGAGCATAGTATGTTTTAATGCCGTTCTGGTGGTCGATGATAACCAGATTTCCATATCCGCCCATCCATCCTGCATGGACAACGGTTCCTCCGTCTGCTGCCAGAACGTCATTTCCTGTTGCGCAGCCCATGTCAATTCCCTGGTGCTGTCTTCCCCAGCGCCACTTGAATTCCGATGTAACTGTGTAGGTTCCCGGGTTGGCCGGCCAGATGTATGTGCCTGAACCAACTGTAGGAGGTCTCTCTTTGGTTCCTACTCTTACAATTTTCTCAACAGGCTCCTGTTCAACCTTGTTCTTAAGGTTTGTCGTTTCAACAACGGTTCCGTTAATGGAGACCGTTTCATCTGTAAGCTGGCTCAGTCCCTTGTGACCCTTCTGGTCAACTTCCGTATATCCTTCGTAAAGATCCTTGTCCTTCTTCTTGATGGTCTCATACGGCGTCTTCTCAACATAAGTTCTTTCTTCCGTAATCTGTACCGTCATGAGCGGAGCCGTTTCGTGAATAAGCAGGGTGCTGCCAACTACGAGCTTGTCTGGGTTAATGCCCGGGTTATCATTTATGATATCCTCTTTTTTAACGCTGTGAATTTTGGCTATGTCGTCCAGAGTCTGTCCTCTTTCAACAGTTACAACGGTTTCCTTCAGACTATCCGTGCAGAGTCTGTCAACCATCTGCTCCTCGCTCAGAACTTCTCCGAGAGGCGTGATGCTCACTCTGGTTTTAACATCTTCGATAATTACCGCTTCCTTGATTTCGGAACCTTCTTCATGGCTCGCATACTTGTCCTCAATGTCCTCAAAGACCTTTGCCGCCGTTTCCTTGTCCTTTACGGCTCCAATCTTCTTGCCGTCCAGGAAGATTCCGTAAGCCTTGATGTTGATTTCGTTCAGATATGTCAGTCTCTTCAGAACGTCATCTGAGGAGTCAATCATGATATCCTTGTTCAGTGTGTAAACTCTCCTGAACTGAATGTCGTCACGGGCATCAATAACAACGTCAACATTCTTTTCTTCAGAAAGCTCAGTCTGCACCATTTCAGTAATCTGAAGAACGTCGTCCTTATTCTTAACATATCCCAGCTGCTTTCCGTTATATGAATATTCATATGCCGTGCAGTAGTTGAATACTGCGGCTGTTCCTACTGCAAAGACAAGAATAACCGAGAATGCAATCAGCAGCGGCTTCTTCTTTTCGTCACAGAAGGTCAATATATTGTAGAGCTTTGCAACTATCGGGCTGGCCTTTCTTCTTTCTATTCTTGCCGCTGCCAGAGTTGCCGCTGTTCTTTTGGCCTCTGATCTGATTCTGTCACTTTCGGCCTGAAGACGCTTTTTCTCTTCTTCCGAGCTGCTTGCTCTGATTTCTTTTCTCTTGGATGTTCCCAGCAGGTCCCTAAGTGAAAATGCCGGTACCGGATGAATTTCTGTCTGAACTGTCTGTCCGTGAACGCTTACTATTCCGCCGCCCTTATCCGCCAGTTCTTTTGCAACTCTCTGCTGTCTCTTTATTTCTTTCCTTTCGGCACGCTTTTTCTTTATCTCTGCCTTTCGGAGTCTCTTATCCTCGCTCTTTCTTTCTTCCTGTATCTTCCTGAGCCTTCGCTGTTCTGCCTTTTCCTCTTCGCGTTTTTTCCTCTGAATCTCACGCTGTTCGGCAATTAATCTGGCTCTTTCTTCCTTCTTTCTATGAGCTTCCTTCTGCTCTTCCAGTTTTATTCTGGCCGCTTCATTTTTTCTCTCAATTGCAGCAAGTCTTTCAGCTTCCTTTGCTCTCTTCTTTTCCTCTGCAATTCTCTTCTTCTCGGCCTCTGCAGCCCTCTTGGCTTCGGCAGCCTTTTCTCTGGCTATTCTTCTGGCCTCTTCTCCCTTTTCGCGGGCTATTCTTTCCTGTTCCTTCTTCAGCTTTGCTGCGGCTCTTCTCTCCGCTTCAAGCTTCTCCTTCTCAATCTTTTTCTGTATTTCTTTGAGCTTGCGGGCTTCAGCCTCCTGCTTCTCAACAGCCTTTCTGTGTTCCTCCTGGATAACGCTCTTGTTTGCCACAGACTCCATCTCTATTCTCTGTCGTCTGAGACGGGATTCCTGGGCAATCTTTTCTGCCTCCCTCAGGGCCTTCAGCTTTTCCTCTGCTTCTCTCTGCTTTTCGGCCATGCGTTCACGCGCTTCCATTTCGCGCGCTCTGGCTTCTTTGATTTTGGCTTCCTTGTCGGCCTCTTTCCTGTGGCGTTCCACGAAGTCGCTCTTGGCGTCCCATCTGGCATGTTCAATAACTGCACGTTCAGCTGCGAGAACAGCCTCGTCGTCAACTTTGCTCTCCGCAGGTTTTTCTGCAGCAGAAACAACCCCACCTGCAACATCTGCAGCTGCGGAGTCCGCCAGCTTTCCGGTCTGGGCCTTCAGCTTTTCGATTTTCTCTTTCAGATCCTGTACGTCATCAAAGACTTTCTGAACATTTTCGCCCTGTTTTGCCAGGACTTCTTTCTGTTCCTGCCTTACGCTTTCATTGCCAGGCTTATCTTCTCTTCCGTTATCTCCTTGAAACATTGACACCTTTCTCCTGTATCAAGCATTCCCGTATCCTTGCACAGCGGGCACTGGTATCTTACATCCATGTAGTCCAGCTCAAACCCGTTATCCGTAAGCAGGAATGCCTTATCCGTGCTTATTCTGTCTATCTTTTCTCTTATTTCTTCTGTCGCTTCCTTCTTGTCTACTCTGTTTGAAACAGCAATCCTGGACAGAGAGCTTGCCAGCTTCTGTTCTTCCTCGTCTATTTCCTTTATTCTCGGAACCTTGCTGTAAACTTCCTGTTTTCTTTCTTCGGCCTCACGTTCCTCACGATCTCTGAGGAATTCGTAATATCTCATTCTGTCGCTGTTGGTGATTCCCTCAGCCTTAGGCCTGCTTCCGTTTTCTGCGAACCAGTTTTCAAGAATCCTGTTCACATAGTTTATGCTCGGGCTTGATATTCCCGATGTCTTGGCACATGCCTCCAGAACCGTCTCCATGCCGAAGTCCATTTTGTCGAACCATGTGCCCATGATTCTGCATTCCTCTTCAGTCGGGTTTCTCTTGAAGCCAAGGGCCTGGAACACTCTCTTGAAATCGGCGCTTCTGCCTTCAATCTGCTCCATGTGGGCGTTGACTTCTTCCATGGTTCTGTAGCCGTCCGTAATCCAGTTTCTGATTACCGCTCCAACATACTTTACTGTCTTCTTGTTTTTTCCCGCACAGTATTCAAATGCGTAACCAATCACCTCCGGGTCACTTCCGAAATCGTTTATCCACGACAGGACTTCCCCCATTTCGGATCCGCTGATTACGCGACCGAGAGCCTTCTCGATTCGGGCAAACATTTCCTTGTATTCCCTGTTTGCCATCTGTGCATTGATGCCCTGGTCCGGAGAGTGCTGCTGACTTTCCTCGTGGGATCCGTAGAGCATGCTCTTTAGCAGAACAAACTCAACGTCATAATCCAGACCGTTATCGGAAGACTTTCTCACCTTCCTGATTACGCCCATCTTCTCCCAGTAGGTCCATGCCTTAAGCACATCCTCTTCTTCCATCATGAGCTGCTTGGCAATATCTCCGTTGTCAAATTCGACACCCAGGTTTGTGTACATGAGTGCGAAGAGGTACACCTTGATGTAGCCTTCCGGAGCCGACGCCATATATTCATTTATGAACATGTTTTCCACGCTGGTATCCAGCAGGAAATAGTCCTTTGTCTTTTCCCTTTTGAAACTCATATCTTAAAAACCGCCAATGTTGCCGCTTCCGGCACTGTCTACAAACTTGGTAATCTTGTCAAGCCATGCAACCTTCACAGTTCCTGTAGGACCGCTTCTCTGCTTGGCTATGATTACTTCACATTCTCCCGGTGCTTCTGAATCCTCGTTATAATAATCATCTCTATACAGGAATACAACGATGTCAGCATCCTGCTCGATTGATCCCGATTCTCTCAGGTCTGAAAGCATAGGTCTGTGGTCTGTTCTCTGTTCCGGATTTCTCGAAAGCTGAGAAAGAACAATTACCGGACAGTCAAGCTCTCTTGCCAGCAGCTTCAGGTTTCTCGTAATAACCGAAACCTCCTGAGTTCTTGAATCAGCTTTTCCTTCCGGATTCATCAGCTGCAGATAGTCGATGATGACAAGGTCCAGCTTGGATTCCGCCTTCAGTCTTCTGCACTTGCTCTTCATTTCAACAATGCTGATTCCCGGTGTATCGTCAATATATATCTTCGCATCTGAAAGAGATTCGAGAGCCATGTTTACATCGTCCCAGTCTCTTCTTTCGAGTCTGCCAGTTTTCATCTTCTGCATTTCTACCTTGGATTCCATGGACAGGAGTCTCTGGCTCAACTGCTCTTTCGCCATTTCCAGGCTGAACATCATAACCGAGGCGCCTCCCTTTTTCGCAGCGTTAAGTGCGAGGGATAATGCAAAGGCAGTCTTGCCCATTGCAGGCCTTGCCGCCAGAATAATCAGTTCTGATTTCTGAAGTCCGGATGTCATTCTGTCAATATCCTTGAAGCCGGTCGTAACTCCAGTCAGTCCGCCTTCCAGCTTTGATGCCTTGTCTATCATCTCGATATTGCTGATAAGAACATCCTGAAGAGGGACATACTTGCCTTTGATTCTCGACTGTGATATTTCGAAAATTCCGTTTTCCGCGAAATCGAGAAGCTGTCCTGCTTCCATGCTCTTGTCGTAGCCCTTTGCCACGATATCGTCCGCTGCTCCGATGAGTCTTCTGATAGAAGCCTTCTCTGCCACTATCTTCGCGTACTCCGCTGCATTGGCAGTAGTCGGAGTTGCAGATGAAAGCCCTGAAACATAGGCTCTGCCGCCTACCATGTTCAGACTTCCTCTCTTGTCCAGCTCCTCCGAAACCGTAAGCGCATCTACAGGCGCGTTCATTTTCGCAAGTTCAAATATGGCACTGAAGATCTCTTTGTTGTTTGGATCATAGAAATCATCTGCCCTTACTACTTCTATCACTTCATAGAGGGCGTCCTTCGAAAGAAGTGCTGCGCCCAGAACGGACTGTTCCGCTTCTAAATTGTGGGGAGGAATTCTCTCTTCCATTACACTGTTACCTTTACCTTAATATTTGCTGCAACTTCCGGGAACAACTTTACTGTAACCTGTGTATCTCCTGCCTGCTTAATAGGTCCCGGCATTTCAATTTTCTTTTTATCTACATCAATGCCTTCCTGCTCCTTGAGAGCCTTGGCAATATCCATCGATGTTACTGAACCAAAGAGTTTACCGTTTTCTCCGCCCTTGGACTTAACGATGAGTGTAATCTGCTCCAGCTCTTCTGCCTTCTTCTCTGCAGCCGCTTTTTCTTCGGCCCTCTTTTCTTCGGCAATGGCCTTCTGCTTTTCCAGGCTTCTGACGTTGCCCTGTGTTGCTTCCTTGGCAAGTCCCTTTGGAATGAGCATGTTGCGTGCATATCCGTCATTAACCTTTACGACGTCTCCCGCTTTGCCTGTTCCTTTTACATCTTTTGTAAGGATTACTATCATTATCTTATCCTCCTATTGTGTTGCTTTTGTGCAGATAGTCTTCAATATCCGCAAGAATTTTTTCCGGTGCTAAATCGGTTCTTACTCCGGCAGTGTTCATGTGACCGCCACCGCCGAAATGTTCCATTACGTACTGAACGTTTATGTTCCCCAGGGATCTGGCGCTTACAACCGTCTGACCCTTCTCGTTTCTGCCGGCAACGAAGCTTGCTTCGATACCCTTGATGGTCAGAAGTTCATCTGCCACCTGGGAGTTTGTAATCTGCGTATTTATCGTCTGTCCTTCGCATATGGACATTGCAATTGTTCCGTCGATTATTCTGGCGTTTGCAATTCCTTCTGCTCTGGCTCTGAAGTTCTCGGCATTATCCTGGAAGTATCTTCTCACGTGCTGCAGATCGGCTCCTGCTCTCTTCAGCCAGGAGGCCGCTTCAAATGTTCTGACGCCTGCCTTGACTGCGAATCTGTTTGTATCCAGCATGATGCCGGCGAGCAGTGCGTTTGCTTCCATGGTCGATACGTTCTTTCTGTCTATTATGTACTGGAGTATTTCCGTAACCAACTCTGATGCCGATGATGCATATGACTCCATGTATGAAAGTGTCTGGTTCGGAAGATAGTCTTCAGCTTTTCTGTGATGGTCGATTACGGCCAGCTTGTCAACGAGTTCCACAAGTCTGAGTGACTCAACCAGCATAGGTCTGTGGGCGTCAACTACAATGACCAGGGAATTCTTGTCTACGAGAGACAGGGCCTTTTCTTCGGAAATGAACTGGTATTCACCGGTCTCTCTGGCGTCTGCAATGATGTCGGTCATGCTCTCGTTGTTTTCACCGAGAATGATATATGTGTCCTTGCCCGACAGACTTGCAAGTCTGTGAACTCCCAGAGATGCTCCGAAGCAGTCCATGTCCGGATTCTTGTGTCCCATAATAAATATCTGAGATGCCTGGCTCATGAGTGTGTTTAGGGCATGGCCAATGATTCTGGACTTTCCCTTGTTTCTCTTTTCAACGCTGGTAACTCCGCCACCGAAGTACTGGAAGTTCTTGACGTTCTTGACTACGGCCTGATCGCCGCCACGTCCCAGTGCCAGGTCCAGTGCTTCCTGCGCATAGTCATCTGCTTCTGCAAGGGTTTTGGCACCCAGTCCGATTCCAATACTTAAAGTAACCGGAAAATCCGCATCAGATTCTATTTCCTTAATCTTGTCCAGCACGGAGAATTTATCGGCAACCAGCTGCTCGTAATTTCTGTGTGTTATTGCAAGCTCGTAGAGATTGTCTCTGTACTTTACAATCATGGCGCCCATACCTGCTGCCCAGTCTCTGATGAATCTCTCGATCTCAGCGGTAATCTTTACCTCGCCTGCATCTGTTGTGCTTGCCGAAAGCTCGTCAAAGTTATCCACGTTAACCAGAAGCATGTATACTCTTTCACTGTTGTACAGCTCTTTGAGTTTTTCATAAGCCGTAACATCAGAAAAAATCATGATTATCGGCAGGCCCTCTTCTTCGCCTTTTTCTTCCGGGTCTCCCCCAAGGAAGCTGCAGCCGATTCTGAACTTCTTGTCGTTTCTCTGGATGTAAAGAGGCTTGTCTTCTTCTGCCGCCTTGATGAATTCAGGCATCTTGATTCCGGTCAGAGCGAATATGTCATAATCCACAATGCCGTCATATTTGAATACCTCTGCTATTTTGCTGCTTGCTCTTGTTACCTTTCCCTGAGCATTTACGATGCACATTGGCAGTGGTGAATAGTATGCCAGCAGCTTTTCAATTCTTCCTACGTACATTTCTTTCCCCCGGAGCTTATACTCCTTTTCCTAAAAATACGCACAATAAGGCATATTATCGTAACGTATATTATACCAAGAAGCGCTTTATATTGCAAAAAGTTCTTTCATTTATATGCACAACAAAAGAGCGCATCGAATGATGCGCTCTTTTGTTGCTTTTGCGTGATTATTAGTCAGCAACGTAAGGCAGCAGAGCTACGATTCTAGCCTTCTTGATTGCCTTAGTAACCTCTCTCTGGTGAATAGAGCAAGTGCCTGTGATTCTTCTAGGAAGGATCTTACCTCTTTCAGTAACATACTTCTTCAGAGTCTCAACGTCCTTGTAATCTATTTCCTTGGTCTTGTCTGCGCAGAACTGGCATACTTTCTTTCTTCTCATGCCGCCACCGCGTCTTCTGTTATCATAAGCCATTGAAATGGTCTCCTTTCTGTTAGGATTATGTCTTTAGAATGGAATGTCGTCATCCTGCAGTGTCTGGAATCCGCCGGGAACATCAATGTCCTCGCCGCCTGCCGGTTTAGGTGCATCCTGGAATCCGCCGCCCTGCTGGCCGCCGAAACCTGTCTGACCTCCCTGGCTTCCGCTCAGGAATTCAACTCCACCATAATTATTTGCAATTACATCTGTTGTATAAACGGTTCTTCCGTCTTTCTCGTAACTGCCCGTCTGGATTCTTCCGTTAATGCAAACCTTGCTTCCCTTCTTCAGGAATCTGTCGCAGTTTTCAGCAGCCTTGCCGAATACTGTGATAGGGACGAAGCTTGTTCTCTTGTTGTCACCAAAGCCGTCGTTTACGGCAATGCTGAACTTGCAAATAGCTGTCTGGTTTGCTCCGGTTGAATATCTCAGTTCCGGATCTCTAGTCAGGTTCCCAATAAGTATTACACTATTCATCTTCGTTCCCCCTTCTCTTATTTCTGATCTCTGTTATCGATCAGGTGTCTCATTACGTTGTCTGAGATCTTGAGTCTTCTGTCAAGTTCCTTTGGCAGAGTTGGAGCTGCCTTGAACTCGATAACAACGTAATATCCTTCAGTCTTCTTCTGAATTGGATATGCGAGCTTTCTCATTCCCCATACGTCTACATTTCCGACTTCGCCTTCTGAAGCGATAATTTCCTTAACAGCTTCGATAGTGGCTTCTTTCTTCTCGTCTTCCAGTGTAGGATCGATGATGAACATTACCTCATAGTTTGTCATTGTTTCACCTCCCTGTGGACTAAATGGCGACGGTCTTCCCCGTCGCAAGGATATTCACTTCGGCCCCTTGCCGAAGCGTCGCGCATGAAAACACACGCTTGTATATTATACACTATATTCCCCTAATTGCAAGGAATATTTCAGGCTATTTATTTCAGTTTTTCCAGCTGTTTATTGTGGTTCTCGCTGATTACCTTGTAGAAGTAAACCATCTTGTTGGCAACCTTGCTGTCCCATGCCGGATCCGCTGCATATGTCTTGTTTACATCATCAATTGTCTTGCCTTTGTAGTACGGTCCGGAAGGGTCCAGATAGTTCTTCGCCAGAACTCTGCCTACGGTATTGAGGCATTCGTCAACCGACGAGAAGCCGCTGTATCCGTAGCCGCATACATTGTTCGGATGGAACTGCATTGTTCCGTAGGCGCTTTCATGAGATGCGATCGAAAGCAAAAGCAGGCAATTCAGGTTGTAATCCTGTTCCAGCTGATAAAGAGTTTCCTCCGTTCCGACCAGCTTGTACCTGGTAACCAGCTTGAGGTCCTCTACGGTAACACCGCTGGGCTTGCTCATGTCCATTGCCTGGACTTCCTCATATGAGTATGCCGGGATCTCTTCCTGTTCAAGCACGTAGGAAACCGTTTCCTCCCTCAGGGTGTTGGCCAGGTCTTCCTTTTTCTTCTTTTCGGAATCTCCGTCCTTTTCTTCACTGGCCGGCAGGCTCAGTCCTCCCATCAGTGCGCTTTTCGTTTCGTCGTCCAGAATAATTCTCCAGCCGTTATTGCCGTCATCCTCCATTGCCAGATAGATTTCAGTTGTCGTTTTGTCGCCTTTGTCTGCCGCTTCGGCGATTTCCTTTTCGTATATGTCCAGGCATTCGCCGCTCAGCTTTTTCTTGTCTGCAATATCATCGGAATACAGATTTTCCATAACATAATTGTATGACTCTTCTTCGTATGCGTCCTTCACACCGGAAAAGTCACTGTTTGTCACCTTGACTTTGGCCACTGCCACGTCGCCTTTGGTCCTGGCGTCTTCAACCTTGAATTCGACATTTCTGAAAATGTCCTCCTGGATTTTCTCAAGTTCATCGCAGTCTTTGTATTCTTCAATAATCTGCTGCTGCCCTGAAGAAAGTCCCGCGAAGAAATCCTCTACGGCTTCCTCCGGTTCGTCCTCGATTACAGTCGCCATTCCCATTGACATGAAGGTGCTCAATATTAATGCTATTACTGTGTTTATTATTCCGTTCATCTTCTATTGCGAAATCCTGTCAGCTTACTTCCAAAGCTTTTCCGGATATTCGCCCTTGTCCTTCTTTGACTGCAGTTCGTCCATTACGCTCTGCTTGTCTTCTTTATAGGTTACGCCGCACCACTTGTCATGGCATGGCAGTACTTTAACTGTTGCTTTGCCTTCCTTGATCAGTTCGTCTACTGTGCGCGGAAGCAGAAATTCCGATTTCATAGGGTTTGCAGGAACTTCGTTTCTGAAGAATGCTTCGATGCGCTTTTCTGTTTCATCGATGAAGCCCCTCGTGAATCCCCAGAAGTTCATTGAAACCTGGGTCCCTTCAGGAAGAGGAACCCACTTGTCTCCTTCTTCATCGTAATAGCAGATGTCGCCATCCTTTCTCTGAATCTTAAATCTTTCAACAATGTCTTCAAGAAAACCGTCGCTGTCAACCTCGCACACACCTCTCGTTACGTGTCCGTTTTCTGTTATTGTGTTTTCGAGCTTGTATCCTGCCATGCAGAAGTCATAAGCGTCTCCGTCTGCCTTTGCATTTTCCAGATACTCGTATACACTTGTAAATCCGCCCGGTCCGTAATAGTCGTCGGCATTGATAACGAGGAACGGTCCGTCAATCAGATTGCGGCATGCGTAAATTGCATGTGAAGTTCCCCACGGCTTTTCTCTTCCTTCAGGAATCTCGAAGCCCTCAGGAATGTCCGCCAGATCCTGATAAGCATATTCAATATTCATGAATCTGCCGGCTCTTTCATCTACTATTTCTCTGAAAATATCTCTGTGTTCTTCTCTTATTACGAAAACAGCTCTGTCGAAGCCTGCCATCATTGCGTCATAGAGCGAGAAGTCCAGGATGATTTCTCCCGCCTCAGTTATTTTATCTACCTGCTTCAGTCCCCCGTACCTTGAACCCATGCCTGCAGCCATAATTACCAGCGTTGGTTTTGCCATAATCTTTTCCTCTCTTGTCTGAATTGGTTTTTTGATATTATAGCACGCCAGATGCTTTTCTAAAAAGCCTTATTAATGTTATAATGTTTTCATGAGTAATAAACTGACTATAGTAACTGGATATTTCGGAGCTCCCGTACTGCAGCTTGCTGAAGAAATCGCAGCCGAAGAAAACTGCCCTCTCATTGATCTGGACAGGGAAATCGAGAAGCGTGACGGACGCAGCATTAAGAGGCTTGTCATGATGAACGGTGAGCACGGCTACAGAAATAACGAGTACGAAGTTCTGGCAGAACTTGCAAAGGCAGACAAGGCTCTGGTCCTTGCCTGCGGAGATGGGGTTCTCCATGACGAAGACTCGCGTGCAATTATCGCCGAAGGCAGACTCATCATTGCCGGAGAAGACATGAGCCCGGACGCCCTCTGGGAAAATGCCAGAATGCAGACGGACACTTATCATGCATTCATGAGCTTCGGAACCGATGAAGATAAGCGCAAGGCTTTTGACAGCCTTCTTGAAAGACAGAAAAAATTATTCGGAGGGAAATTATGATTCAGAAAAGAAACGATGCTTCTCGCGAAGCAGCTATGGCTGTTGCAAAGAAGATGCTTGCTGCAGCAATGACCGCACCTAAGGGCTGCGGCGTAGATGATGTTGAAGCCGTAATTATATCAGGCGAAGAAAAAGACGTTCTCGCAAATCACATGAGAGACATTGCCGATGAAACCGGCGAAGACTTTTATGCAAGAGATGCCGGAAATGTTGATAACAGCTACTGCGTTGTTCTCATCTGGGCAAAGGACGAACCGCTTCAGCTTACCAACTGCAGCCTTTGCGGATTTGAAGACTGCAGAACTAATCGCGCAGCCGGCGCTGTCTGCGCTTTTAACATCACCGATGTGGGCATCGCTGTAGGTTCGGCCGTATCCGTTGCTGCGGACAATCGCATGGATAATCGTGTTCTGTTCTCTGCCGGAAAGGGCGCTGCCAGAATGGGCCTCTTCGGAAAAGAAGTAAGAGTGTGCTACGGCATACCTCTCTCCGTTTCCTCAAAGAGCGTGTTCTTCGACAGAGGCGACCAGGACGTAGAGTTTTAAGGAGTAGAGATGAAAGTAATTGCTAATCTTCCTGCTGCAGTTAAGCTGTTTAAGGATGTGAAGTATTTTAATAAAAACCTGAAGAAGATTGAAGCTGCAAAGGCAGCCGGTGACTTTGAGGAGGAACGCAAGTGGATCCTGGACTCGACGGCAACCTTCGGCCCTATGATCATGAAGGATTTCGGCTGTGATCTTCACATTCAGGGTGAGGAGAACATTCCCGAAAAGGGTCCTGTCGTAATCGTATCAAACCATCAGAGCTATGCGGACATCCCGACCCTGATGGCCGTCTTCCGCAAGTTCCAGTTCGGCTTCATAGCCAAGCAGTATCTTGCCAAGGCACCTTTTCTCGGTCCATGGATGCCTCGCATCCGTTCCGTCTTCATCGAAAACGACAATCCACGTTCCGCACTGAAGGCAATCAATACGGGAATCGAATATATCAATGACGGTTTCTCAATGGTTATCTGCCCTGAAGGAACCAGGAGCAAGGGGCCGACTGTCGGACCTTTCATGAAGGGTGCCATGAAGCTGGCTACCAAACCGGGCGTTCCCATTATCCCTGTTTCTCTCAACGGTACCTACAAAACCTTTGAGGAAACCGGCGTGGCACGCGGTGCACGCATTGACGTAATTGTTCATCCGCCAATTGAGACCGCCGGCATAAGCCGGGCAGAGGAAAAGCTCCTGTCGGACAAGGTTGAAGAAATTATCAGATCCGGAGTTGAAGAACTGGCATCAAAAGAGCAGGCCTGAGCCTGCTCTCTTTTTTTTGTTTATTTTTCTTCTCTGACTTCTTTTGCGAATTCATCCTTGCACTTTGTAAGGCAGTCCAGAATCTTTCCGGAGAAGGCTCCGCACTCACCGATCATCAGCATCTCATAGGCTGTTTCCGGAGTGTATGCTTTTTTGTAGCTTCTCTCTCCGGTCAGGGCTTCGTAGCAGTCCGCCACAGAAACGATCTGTGCCCATATAGGAATGTCTTCTCCCTCAAGTCCGATCGGGTAACCTCTTCCATCATACTTTTCATGGTGATAGAGGCAGATATCTCTGCTGAGCTTTGTCAGCTCTTCTCCCCAGGCCTTTGGTGCCTGCTCGAGAAGTTCATATCCCTTTTCCGAATGGGTTTTCATGACCTCCCATTCCTTCATGTCCAGTTTGCCGGGCTTCAGAAGTATTTCATCCGGTATCATTATCTTTCCGATGTCGTGCATGCCGCTGGCTCTTGTAATCATTTCAACGGCTTCCTCTGTCAAACCATATTCAGGGTAGCTTTTCATTATTTCTGTTGCCAGTATTCTGGTAAAGCTTCTCACCTTCTTCGTGTGCTCTCCGCTTTCTGTATCTCGTATTTCTACTGCATTAATGAGCAGGTCTATTACCTCATCGCTGGAGTCTTCCAGTGCGCTCTTCATCTTCAGCAGGTTTCGCTCTGTCAAGAAGGCGTTGCCCGTGCGATTCCAGATTGCAACATAGCCTATTACTAGGCCACACCTTAATACTATTTCTGCCATGAAGGAATACGCTTCAGCTCCGGGCATGGCAAAAGGAATAAAGAGGCTTGCAATCAGCACTACCAGCAGTATGAGTCCGCTGGAAATTCTCGGCATGGTAGCCATCATCGGGATGATGAGAAGCATGGCCGAAAGGGAAATTGTTATCATCCCTCCCGTGCTGCCCATCTGCAGGGTCTGCATGTTAACCGCACCGGTAATCATGGCATTTGCGACCAATAAAATAAGGAAGTAAACCATGCTGGATATTTCCAGCAGGTTTATTTCCTTTTTCTCGTATTTATCTTTGGAATGAATGTGTTCCTGAATAACAATCATTGCGATTGATGCCAGCATCTGTGCCGCGATCATCCAGATTGCTCCAGATGCTCTAAGGCAGAAAATGTCGCTGTTCATCAGGTCAGATACGCACCAGAACAGAGAGCTTCCGAAAACAATAATCGGTCCCCCGAGCATTACTATGTAGCTATGCT
>JAUNIQ010000106.1 GCA_030535275.1 Bacillota bacterium
ACATGTATACAGCTTTTGCCGGATTCTACGAGATTCTTGCAGGTCACCTTATCAAGGAGACAATGCCTATTCCTGTTACAGTACAAGACGCCCAGAAGGTATATGCTGAACTCATGGCAAAGGCAGAGGCTGAAGCTGAGGAAGAGGCTGTTGAAGAACCGGTTGAGGAAGCTCCGGAAGAAGAACCTGAAGAAATAGCTGAAGAGCCGGATGAAAAGATAGAAGAGCCGGAAAAAAAGGAAGAAGAAACAGAAGAAAAGGAAGAAGCAGATGAGCAACAAGAATAACATGCCTGAAACTGAAAATTTCAAATTCATGTGTAACAGGGATTGTGAATATTTCCCTTGCCATAAGGTGGATAACCCTGATGAATTCAACTGTCTGTTCTGCTACTGCCCGCTTTATGCACTCGGCCACGAATGCGGAGGAAATTTTGTATATACAGAAGACGGTATCAAGGATTGTTCGAATTGCATGATTCCGCACAGCAAAGGCGCATATGAGCACGTAATGAACAAATCAAAACTGCTGATTGAACTTGCAAAAGAAAAATAAGGACAAAAATGAACGGCTATGCTGTTCATTTTTTTATGCAATTTTGGTAAAATTGTATTCGTAATAGGAAAGGAAGAAATTCATGGCAAAAGAGATTAAACTTAAATGCGGAACAACTATTGTCGCTGAACAGATTGAACAGGTCAGATCTGTTGCTTTTGGGATATGGGTAAGCTCAGGCTCTGTATATGAAGATGATTTCAACAATGGAGTATCTCATTTCATTGAGCATATGATGTTCAAGGGTACTGACAAGAGAACCGCCAGACAGATTGCAGAGGATATGGACAGAATCGGTGCTTCCTTTAATGCGTTTACCGGCAAGGAAGCAACATGCTACTATTTCAGAACCATTTCTTCAAATCTCTATGCAGGCGCAGAAATACTCTTTGACATGCTTATCAATTCCCAGTTTGATACAGAGGAACTGGATAAGGAGAGAAAGGTGGTTCTTGAGGAAATCAAAATGGTTAAAGATACACCGGATGATGACGTTCAGGACACTATTTCCAGCATTGTAAACAACTACAGTCCTATGCGCAGAACAATTCTCGGCACACCTGAAAGCCTTGAAAGAATCGACAGAGATGTAATGCGCAAGTACTACAGGGAAAGATATGCCAGAGACGGCATCGTAATAGCAATAGCCGGAAACTTCGATGAAGATGAACTGGTAAAATACTGTGAAGATAAAATGGATGCTCTTAATGAGAAGCTTCCAGAGACAGAGAGAATCATAACGAAGTATGAGAGACAGTTCAGTGTAAAGAAGAAGGATATAGAACAGACACATATCTGCCTTGCCACTCCAACGGTTTCATCAAACGATGACATGTATTACACCTTCGCGCTGATGAACAACATCTTTGGAGGTTCCATGAGCTCCAGACTGTTCCAGAACATTCGTGAGCAGAAGGGGCTGGCATATTCAGTTTGCTCAATGAGTACATGCAACAGCTTCAGCGGTTACTTTAATATTTATGCCGGAGTTGCTCATGATAAAATCGCTGAAACAATAAAAGAAATCAAAATTGAGCTTGATAAGCTTGTTTCAGAAGGTGTTACAGACGATGAACTTTCAATGGCCAAAACACAGGCTGAAACAGCCTTCATTTTCTCACTTGAGAATACAGCTACGCTTATGTTCTCTCTCGGAAGATACAAGCTGCTCATGAACAGACTCTTTTCTGTGGACGAAGCCGTAGAAAAATATAATGCTATTACAAAGGCAGACATATTGAAGGCAGCAGACATGATTTCAGATTTCAAAAACTACTGCTGTGCTGCAGTTACAGGTGTTGAATTCAATCCGGAGGATTATATCGGATAATGATTATTAAAATTAAGAGTTTATCTGGAGAATATCCATCATATGAGACAGAAGGTTCTGCGGGTATGGATCTAAGGGCTTTTCTTGAAGAGCCAGTTACCATAGAGCCATGGAAGAGAAGCCTCATACCGACAGGTCTATTCATGGAAATTGAACCAGGCTATGAAGTGCAAATCAGAGCAAGAAGTGGCCTGGCAGTTAAACACGGAATAGGACTAGTCAACGGTATAGGTACAATCGACAGCGATTACAGGGGAGAGGTCAAGGTTGCTCTGGTAAACATGAGCGATGAGCCTTTTGCAATAAACTCCGGTGACAGAATTGCCCAGATTGTTGTGGCAAAGCTTCCGGAGGTTAAAGTTGTTCCTTCCGATGAACTGAATGAAACGGACAGAGGCAGCGGTGGATTCGGTCACACCGGCATATAGAAATGATCAAAAGAACAGATATTGAAAACAGAGAAAGGCTTATGCTTTCAAAATATGCTTCAAAGGCAGCCGAAAGCAAAGGCAGACTGAAGCCTGAAGAAAAGTGCGATGTGAGAACTGATTTTCAGAGGGACAGGGACAGAATTGTACATTCCAAGTCATTCAGAAGGCTGATGCATAAGACACAGGTATTTCTGGCTCCCGAAGGAGATCATTTTAGAACAAGACTCACTCATACAATTGAGGTTTCACAGATTGCCAGAACCATTTCACGCGGACTTGCCTTAAATGAGGATCTGACTGAAGCCATTGCAATGGGCCATGATCTTGGGCATACACCTTTCGGGCATAGCGGTGAGATGATACTCAATGAAATATACAGCAAGGGCTTCAGGCACAATGTTCAGAGCCTTCGTGTCGTAGATGTAATAGAGTCAAACGGCAGGAAGAGAGGCATGAATCTTACCATGGAGGTAAGAGACGGAATTCTCAATCATACAGGCCCCGTAATGCCGTTCACACCTGAGGGACAGGTCGTTAAGACAAGTGACAGAATAGCATATATTAACCATGATATAGACGATGCTCTGAGAAGCGGAGTAATCAAAACTGATGACCTGCCGGAGGAAAGCATCAGGATCCTCGGTGATTCCCACAAGAAGAGAATTGATACACTCGTTAAGGATATGATTGAAACCAGTGACGGCAGTTCCATTATCAGGCTTAGCGATGAGAAGCTCAAGGCAATGAACGACCTGAGAGCTTTCATGTTCAAAAAAGTGTATCACAATAAAGAGGTTAAACTTGCCGAAGATCTCAATCGTGTCGAGAACATTATCAGGAAGCTCTTTGATTATTACATGAAGCATTCCGATAAGCTGCCGGCCGATCTGCTTGACATGAGAGACATTTATTCGACAGAAGATCTGGTAAAGGATTACATAGCAAGCATGACTGACAGATATGCTCTCAACATGTACAGAGAGCTCTTCGTAAGCGCAGACTGGAAATAGTAAAAATAATTTAAACAAATAAAGGAAACTGCAAACCCTTGTCGTATTTAATACTAGGGGCAGTTGTGGCAGATTACAGAAATAATTCAAAAGTTGATATCGTAGAAGAAATTAAAAACAGGTGTAACATTGCTGATGTAATAGGCAGAGTGGTTACTCTAAAAAAGGCCGGCAGTACTCTGAAAGGTCTATGCCCATTTCATAAGGAAAAGACACCTTCTTTTGTTGTTTATGAATCAAGTCAGAGATACAAGTGCTTTGGATGCAACGAAGGCGGAGATGTTTTCAACTTCGTGCAGAAGTATTACAATCTGGACTTTCGCGAAGCAGTTGAAATGCTTGCGAAAGAGTACGGAATAGATATTCCGGAAGGAAGCTTCGGTGGCGGCTCAAACTCCAAGAAGAATGAGAAATTCTACGAAATCAACCGACAGGCTGCAATATTCTTCTATAAAGCAATGCGCGAAAAAGAAAACCCGGGCATGCCCTATATGCTAAAGAGGGGAATCAAGAGAGAAACCCTCGATAAATTCGGCATAGGTTATGCTGATGGAGAATGGACCAGTCTGGCAGATCATCTCAACAGCCTTGGCTACGAGAATGAAGATCTCTTTCAGATAGGCCTTGTTTCAAAGAAAGAAAACAGATATTACGACAAGTTCAGAGACAGAGTGATCTTTCCCATAAAGAATACAGGCGGTAAAGTAATTGGCTTCGGTGGGAGAATACTGGATAAGGGGGAACCAAAGTATTTGAATTCTCCTGAGTCATCAATATTTCTGAAAAAGAATAACCTGTACGGACTTGACATAACAAAAAAATATGTAACTAATGAGGACAGCATAATTCTCGTTGAGGGATACATGGATGTAATCTCCCTGTACCAGGCCGGAATCAGAAATGTTTCCGCTTCACTTGGTACGGCGCTTACAGATAACCAGGCCAGACTCATTAAGCGTTATACTCCAAACGTCATTCTCTCATATGATGCGGATAACGCAGGACAGACGGCAGCACTTCGCGGACTTGACATTCTTTACGCAGAGGATTGCAGGGCAAAGGTCCTCGTAGTAAATGATGGCAAGGACCCGGATGAGTTCATTAAAGCAAATGGACGAGATGCGTTCCTGAAGCTTGCCGCAGAAGCATTGCCATACGGTGATTTTAAGCTTGCAAAGGCAAGAGAAAAGTATGATTTAAGCGATGATCAGCAGAGAATGGACTATTCCAGAGCAGCCTTAAAAATTCTCAGAGGAATGAAGCCTGTGGAAGCGGATATCTATATGGGTCGTGTTGCATCTGAGACAGGTATTTCCGAGATGGCATTGAGAAGGGAATACGAAGAGGCTGCGGCAAAGAGTTCGGTTCCTGCCTTTGCAGGTGGAAGAGAAGATGACAGGCCTTTAAGCATGACGGAAGGCGAACAGGACCTCATCAGACT
>JAUNIQ010000107.1 GCA_030535275.1 Bacillota bacterium
AGAGCCTGCAGCAGAAGAGCCTGCAGCATAAACACAGGTAGAAGAAGAAAAACCTGCAGATGCAGATGATCTTACAAAAGCTCTGCTGGATGTAGAAGGAATAGAGCCGGAAGATACTGAAATCAAGCGAAAAGGTAAGCTCAAGAAGTCAATCATCGTATTGGCAATCATCCTTGCTGTTTTCGTAGCAGCCGGCATAGCATATTTCTTCGTTCTGGGACCATCAACTGATGCTTCTCAGGGTCCTAATACGGACACAACGCACCAGTATAACGACATAGAAGAATTAATAGACGAGATGCAGGATTAATGCATCTCCCCTGAGCCACTGTAGCTCATCTGGCAGAGCAGCACATTCGTAACGTGCAGGTGGCCGGTTCGATCCCGGCCAGTGGCTCCACACGGGGCATTGGCGCAGCTGGGAGCGCGCATGACTGGCAGTCATGAGGTCAGGGGTTCGAACCCCCTATGCTCCACCAATAACAAAGAGACCACCTTGGGTGGTCTTTTTGTTATTACGTAGAAACATACATAGGGGGTTCGAACCCGAAAGGGCCGGAGCGTCGTAAGACAGTCCTGTGGACTGTCGAACAGCGACGGGTCCAAGCCGCCTGAATTAGGCGGCGCAGGACGGCGGATTGCGAAGCAATAACGCTAAGCCCCCTATGCTCCACCATTAATAACCCTTGAAATTTCAACGTTTTGAGGGTTATTCTTTTATGTTTATATATCACGAGTCTCTGGAGCTTTTCTTTTGTTTCTATAGACCGAGTTTTTCTATAATCTGCTTTTTAACTGCCAGCCCGTCTACTTTGCCGCTTCCAAGGAGTGGGAAGGATTCAAATACGGCATAGTATGTAGGGAGTTTGTATTTCGCAAGGCTGCCGGCCAGCTTTTCTCTGACAGCCTCTTCATTCCATGAACTTCCATCTTTCAGAATAACTGCAGCTGCCACAACCTCACCTCGTACTTCGTGAGGAACGCCTACAACCTTTACATCTGCAATCTCAGGCAGTGCTGCAATTGCTTCGGCAATTTCTCCAGGGGAAATGTTCTCGCCGCCGCTTATTATTATTTCCTTGGTTCTTCCCATAATGTACAGATATCCATCCTCATCAAGCATGCCGATATCTCCTGTTGCAAGCCAGCCCTCTTCGTCTAAAGGCTGATTTTCAATAGGCAGGTTATAGTAGCATGTTGCCATTGTGTTAGAGCGAACGCAGATTTCTCCTTTTTCGCTCGTAGGAAGCACCTCGCCGCTTTTAAGGTCTCGTATAACCAGTTCCATATCCGGAACGGGTACGCCTATTGTACGTGTAATATGTTCAATGGTATCCTCATACCGTGTCAGGCTTATGGCTGCACACTCACTCATTCCATATATATTTCCGAAGTGATTGTTTGGCATAAGCTTTCGGAGCATGTTCATCTGTTCTTCTGTTGTTGCAGAACCTCCAAGAACCGATAAACGAAGGGAAGAGAGTTTTTCCGGAGAAAAACTTTTATCCTGTACCATGGCAAGCATCATTGTAGGTACCGAATTGAAAACAGTACACTTGTATTTCTCAATCAGTTCTATTATCCCTGCAGGAGTTTTGTTGTCAGGAATTACAGAATGGTATCCCACAAGAAGCTGAGCACTTATATTTGTCGCAAGTCCGAATACGTGGAACATTGGCAGGAAAGCCAGATTAACATCGTCACTTGCCATCTTCATCCCGTTATTGAGGGGTTCTACACTGGACAGAAGGTTATAGCTGGATGACAGAATAGCCTTCGGCATTCCTGTGGAACCGGATGAAAAGATGATTACGCTGGCATCATCTGCGAAGTAGGTAGTTCTGTACTTGTCTTTGATATCAAGATATTCGTTATAGCATTCTGCAAAATCAATGTTGTCGCTTATATCAAACATATGCTGAACATTCTGTCCATCAAGGCATGCCTGCTGGTATAACTCAAATGTAGTTTTCCCTGGGATTTCCCCATAGCACAGGTGTGTAGTGTCACTATGTCCTGCAATATTATTCACTTCATTTGGTTTCAGTGCAGGATTTATCAGTACAGCAATGGCACCAAGTTTCTGTATGGCGAAAAAAGCCAGAAGCCAGTTAATTGAGTTAAGTGCACATATGCCTACATGGCTTCCTTTCTTTACTCCTGCTTTTGCAAACTTATCTGCCAGAATATGTGAGCCAACCTCAATATCCTGCCAGGTATATTCTCTATCTTTATATATATATGCGATCCTACCGTTTCCCGTTTCAAGTCTTTTTGCCAGCAAAGATGCAATGCTGAGCCTGTAATCTTCTTCGGAAACAGGGGTGCTGATAACATTGATTATGCTATGGAAGTTTACCGTATTAAAAACTTCAAGAATCAAGCTGTTGGCATTGATTATGCGCATTCTGTCTTCTGTTAGTTTTTTTCTTGCTATAAGAAGTACTCTGAGCCCTGCAGACGTAATATAATCTGTATTTGCAAAATCAATGGTAAGATCCAGATCACTGTAATCCAGCGAAAGAAGCTCATCATTAAATAGATTTGCTGTTTCGGTGTTTATCATTCCGGTTACGGAAACAGTTACCTTGTTGCCTTCTACTTTCTTTTCTATCTGCATAATTACCTCCTATTTTTCCATACATCGTTTCGCAGCCAGGCCAATACGTTGGCGGTTATAAATATAATAATACCAATGATAATCACGCTGATATCTGAAAGACCGTAAATTCCGAAAGGTCTCAGTGAATATTCAGTCCAGCAGACCATAGCCCAATGGATGCAGTAAACAGTATTTATGTTTTTGCTCATGATAGTGATGACTTTTTTGACATATTCACTGAAAGGCTTTGCCACAAAATGATATAAGCTTGTGGCAAAAATTGCACCTGTCATCAGAATCAGGCTGTCAAGGGTAGTCATATGATAATAATATGTAAGATCTCCACACATCATTCCAAGCTTATTTGGAATTGCAATCAGCATGTAAATGCCAAGGATAACTGCTGAAGCAGGAAGTGCAATAGCATAATACTTTTCAATATTCGTGCATCGCATGATTGCTTTTGCATACAGATATCCGAATACAACTATGATGAACCAGTTCAGCAATGGGAATGCTGCTATTGCATCTTCGTCTGCCGGATTGACCGTTCCTATAAAAAGCCCCGCCAGGTCAGTGATTACAATTCCGCCTAATTCCACATGCCGCATGAAGCTTCCTGCAACTGACATTGCCAGTGCCACAATAAGAACCCACAGATCAGAAAGTTTGAGCTTTTTCAATAATCCAAAGAGCATCAGCGCCAGTCCTGCGAAAGGCATAATGTCTGTGCAAAGTGCTCCGATTATCGATTCTTCAATTGTACTTTCTCCAAGGGGGATAAGAATTAAGCATGGCAATGCATCTCTAACAATATTCAGAACATAGCCCAACACAAAAATGATTGCACCTCTTCGGAGAAGCTTATCGGCATTATTTTTCCAGCTGTAGGTGATTCCAAGACCCATACATATCATGAACGTGCCTGCACCAAATATTGCATCCAGCACAATAACAAATATGAAGTATGTTACTCCACCTTCCACATCGCCGCAGGACAGCGTCTCGAAGCAATGTACGAAGACCATACCCAGAATGCACACAGCTTTTGCCATATCAAATTCAAATTGCCTTGATGTGTTTATTTCTTCTTTACCAAACAATTTCATAATGCTTTTACCCTATTTGCCAGAAAAAAATAATTCTCATAATCCTATCATTAAAAGGAAATAATTTCAATGATGTAGCTTTACAATAGATGTGACACCTTCGCCATAGAAAAAAGCGATTGAGTCCATTAGAATGTTAATAACGACAAAAACTTCTAATGAAAGGACTTCAATCGCCATGAATAATATAACATATACACAGCGATATCTGCCACACGAACTTAATACTAAATTTTATGCCTGTAAATTATACAGGTCTGGTTACACGGCACGAAGGAGGCAATGCACCTGACAATGTACTCACAGTTCATTCTCTTGGTGACATGGGAAGCGGTTATTTCGGAAATGCTGCTCCTCGATATATGAGAAACCTTATTCTCAACTATGAAAAAAACCGTATAGCTCTTGGACTTGAAGACTACTTTGTTTCCACAGAAGCTACCCATTGGTCCGGAAGTTATGGCAGAAATGACGAACCTGGAAATCCCGCCCTTCTGGTCCAGTATCCGGTCCCAATGGTTGATATAGAAGTGGGTAGTTCTCCTGAAAGCTGGGGTAACTTAAGTGCCTGCACTGCTCTTGCCAGGACTCTGACTGAAGCATTTGCTGTTACCCACATCCTTGCCAATCAGTGGTTGGTATCGGAAGGATATGAAACGGAAACCGGTATTGAGGCCATCTTTATTCACGACAAACTCAAGGGCTGTTACAAAGATCTTGCCAGAAATCTGGCCGAAAAGTACGATATCCCGGTTTATAAACACCAGAAACTTAGAGCACCGGAAACACTTGAGTGGAAATAATTACAATACCACCAGGTTATCCTCGTATTAAAATAGGGCGATCCTCCTGGAATAGGATGTACTAAGCTCTTTCATGAAAAACCCGGAATTCACGATGGAAAATCGGTGAATTTCGGGATTATATTTTCCTAAAGCGTTGAAATATTGCTTGTATTCTCATTTTGTGTAATAATCAGCTCTTTCATGGTCATTT
>JAUNIQ010000108.1 GCA_030535275.1 Bacillota bacterium
AGTATAGCCGAAAAGTGTTGACATTTCAACGTTTTTCGTGGTATTATATACGACGGCTGTGGGCTTAGTGCGCCCATTTTGCCGAAAAGATATTTTTGAAGAAAGGAGAAAAAGGATGCCTACAATTAATCAGTTAGTACGTCAGGGCAGAACCAGCAGTGAAAAGAAGTCAACTGCTCCAGCTCTTAACAAGGGAATGAATTCACTTAGAAGAGTTGCAACAGATGTTAATTCACCACAGAAGCGTGGAGTTTGTACTTCAGTAAAGACTGTTACCCCTAAGAAGCCTAATTCAGCTCTTAGAAAGGTAGCCAGAGTTCGTCTCACTAACGGTATCGAAGTTACAGCATACATTCCTGGAATCGGTCATAACCTTCAGGAGCACAGTGTTGTACTGATCAGAGGCGGCAGAGTTAAGGACCTCCCAGGTGTAAGATATCACATCGTAAGAGGTACACTCGATACTGCAGGTGTTGCAGAAAGAAAGCAGGCTCGTTCCAAGTACGGAGCAAAGAGACCTAAGAAATAATCTGCGCGTACGTAGATTGAACAAGTTAACAAGGTAATTTAAGTAGCGCAGACTTTTTTAGATAAAAGGAGCGCTCACGGGAATCGCAGCTGGACATGTCTGCTTTTGCAGCAGGCGCGTAAGGTAACCCATGTAAGTGTTGCCCGAAGAAATTTCAGAGGCGGTTAACGAGTACCGAATTAGAAATTAAGGAGGAAAGTGAAGTGCCAAGAAAAGGAAATGTACCTAAGCGAGAAGTACTTCCAGATCCAGTTTACGGTAGCGTAGTTGTTGCTAAGCTTATCAACAGCATCATGCTGGATGGTAAGAAGGGAACAGCTCAGAAGATCGTATACGATGCATTCGACCAGATTAAGGAAGCTACTGGCGAAGATCCAATGGAAGTATTCGAAAAGGCTATGAACAACATTATGCCAGTTCTTGAAGTAAAGGCTAGACGTGTTGGTGGTGCTAACTACCAGGTACCAATGGAAGTAAGACCTGAAAGACGTCAGACTTTAGGCCTCAGATGGCTCACAAACTACACAAGAGCTAGAGGAGAAAAGACAATGTCAGAAAGACTGGCTAAGGAACTGATGGATGCAGCAGAAAATACTGGAGCATCAGTTAAGAAGAAAGAAGATACACACAAGATGGCTGAAGCTAATAAAGCATTCGCACACTACAGATTCTAGTAGAGGCGTGTGCACAGCACAAAAAGCAGAAAGGAGGAAGAAATGCCAAATAGAGAATTTTCTCTGGAAAGAACTAGGAATATCGGAATCATGGCTCACATTGATGCCGGTAAGACTACGACTACAGAAAGAATACTGTTCTATACAGGAAGAACTCACAAGCTTGGTGAAACTCACGAAGGTGCTGCAGTAATGGACTGGATGGAGCAGGAACAGGAACGTGGTATTACAATAACCTCTGCTGCTACAACAGCCCAGTGGAAAAACACACGTATAAACATCATTGACACTCCGGGACACGTAGACTTCACAGTTGAAGTTGAAAGATCCCTGAGAGTTCTTGACGGTGCGGTTACTGTTCTCTGTGCAAAGGGCGGAGTTGAACCTCAGTCCGAAACAGTATGGAGACAGGCTGAAAAGTACGGTGTACCGAGAATGATCTTCGTAAACAAGATGGATATCATGGGTGCTGACTTTTATAGAGTAGTAGACATGGTAAAGGATAGACTTAAGGCTAACGCAGTGCCTATCCAGCTTCCAATCGGAAAAGAGGAGACATTCATAGGAATTATCGATCTTATCGAAATGAAGGCCGAGATTTACAAGGATGATCTGGGCAAGGAATTCGAAAAAACCGAAATCCCTGAAGAACTTGCAGCTGACGCGGAAATGTGGAGAGAACAGCTGGTTGAAGCGGTATCTGAGCTTGATGAAGACCTGATGATGAAATACCTTGAAGGTGAGGAAATCACTCAGGATGAAATCAAGAAGGTAATCAGAACGGCTACAATTGCCGGCAAGATGGTTCCTGTTACATGCGGAAGTGCATATAAGAATAAGGGTGTTCAGATGATGCTCGATGCAGTAGTTGACTTCATGCCTTCACCGCTGGATATTCCGCCTATTACAGGCGTAAACCCTAAGACAGAGAAGGAAGAGGAAAGACCTGCAGATGACAATGGCCCATTCTCAGCCCTTGCTTTTAAGATTGTGGCTGACCCGTTCGTGGGCAAGCTGGCATACTTCAGAGTATATTCAGGAACACTGAAGACCGGTTCATACGTTTACAATCCTATTAAGGAAAAGAAGGAAAGAATCGGACGTATACTCCAGATGCATGCCAACAAGCGTGAAGATATCGAAATGGTTTACTCAGGAGATATCGCAGCAGCAGTAGGACTTAAGGTTACTACTACGGGAGACACTCTTTGTGATGAAAAGAGACAGGTAGTTCTTGAATCAATGGATTTCCCTGATCCTGTAATTGAAATTGCAATTGAGCCAAAGACAAAGGCAGGACAGGAAAAGATGGGAATCGCTCTGGCAAAGCTTGCTGAGGAAGACCCTACATTCAAGACATATACCAATGAAGATACCGGACAGACCATCATCGCCGGAATGGGAGAACTTCACCTGGAGATTATCGTTGACAGACTGCTTCGTGAATTCAAAGTCGAAGCTAATGTCGGTAAGCCTCAGGTATCATACAAAGAAACCATTACCAAGGAAGTTGATGTTGACCACAAGTATGCTAAGCAGTCAGGTGGTAAAGGTCAGTACGGACACGTTAAAATCAAACTTTACCCTAGAGAACCGGGTGAAGGATTTGAATTCAAGAATTCAATCGTCGGCGGTGCTATTCCTAAGGAATACATCCCTAAGATTGAAGAAGGAATCAAGGAAGCTATGGAAACCGGCCCTGTTGCAGGTTACCAGGTTGTAGATGCAGGCGTTGAGCTCTACGATGGTTCATACCACGAAGTTGACTCTTCAGAAATGGCATTTAAGATCGCAGCTTCAATGGCATTCCGTGAAGCGGCCAGAAAGGCAGATCCAGTTCTTCTCGAACCGATATTCAAGGTTGAGGTTACAGTTCCGGACGAATATATGGGAGATGTAATCGGCGACATCAGTTCAAGAAGAGGCAGAATCGAAGGCTCTGACATGAACAACGGTGCAGTAGCAGTAAGAGGATACGTTCCTCTCGCAGAAATGTTCGGATATGCTACAGACCTGCGTTCAAGAACACAGGGCAGAGGCGTATATGTAATGCAGTTCGACCACTTCGAAAAATTACCTGATAGTTTGGTGGATTCTATTAACAAGTAGCATCCATTGAATAAATCAATTAATGTTTAACCTTTTGGATTAAAGGAAAAGGATTCATTTCATAGGAGGAAACTGAAATGGCAAAAGCAAAATTTGAAAGAAACAAGCCACATATCAACATCGGCACAATCGGCCACGTTGACCATGGTAAGACAACTCTGACTGCAGCAATCACAATCACACTGCAGAAGAAGTACGGACTTGGCGAAGAAGTAAAGTTTGACGAAATCGACAAGGCTCCAGAAGAAAAGGAAAGAGGAATCACAATTTCAACAGCACACGTTGAATATGAAACTCCAAACAGACACTATGCACACGTTGACTGTCCGGGCCACGCTGACTATGTAAAGAACATGATCACAGGTGCAGCACAGATGGACGGAGCAATCCTGGTAGTAGCAGCAACAGATGGTCCTATGCCACAGACAAGAGAACACATCCTGCTGTCAAGACAGGTAGGCGTACCTTACATCATCGTATTCCTGAACAAGTGTGACATGGTAGATGACGACGAACTTCTGGACCTGGTAGAAATGGAAGTAAGAGAACTGCTGGACGAATACGAATTCCCAGGAGACGACACTCCAATCATCAGAGGATCAGCACTCATGGCACTGGAAGATCCAGAAGGCCCATGGGCAGACAAGATTGTTGAACTGATGGAAGCAGTAGACACATACATTCCAGAACCAGAAAGAGATACAGAAAAGCCATTCCTGATGCCAGTAGAAGACGTATTCTCAATCACAGGAAGAGGAACAGTAGCAACAGGAAGAGTTGAAAGAGGAACTCTGAAGGTTGGCGAAGAAGTTGAAATCGTAGGTCTGACAGAAGAAAAGAGAAAGGTAGTAGTAACTGGCGTAGAAATGTTCAGAAAGCTGCTCGACCAGGCTCAGACAGGCGACAACATCGGAGCACTGCTGAGAGGCGTACAGAGAACTGAAATCGAAAGAGGACAGGTTCTGGCACACCCTGGCACAATTCACCCACACACAAAGTTCAAGGGTGAAGTATACGTACTGAAGAAGGAAGAAGGCGGAAGACATACTCCATTCTTCAACGGCTACAGACCACAGTTCTATTTCAGAACAACTGACGTAACTGGCGATCTGTCACTGCCAGAAGGCGTAGAAATGTGCATGCCTGGAGATAACATCACAATGACAATTGAGCTGATTACTCCAATCGCTATCGAAGAAGGACTTAGATTCGCTATCAGAGAAGGCGGCAGAACAGTAGGTTCAGGCGTTGTAACTGAAGTTATCGAATAATTCCAATTCAACA
>JAUNIQ010000109.1 GCA_030535275.1 Bacillota bacterium
ATTATTTCATTTATATTATACTAATTTGAATTTTCGCATTCTATGGTTATTCTTATTATGTTTTTATATAATATATCGCAAAATTGACTATTGATAATGTAAATGTTATTATTGTTTCATGAATATCAGAGAACATGTGATAAATTACAAAAAAGGCGTGCCCTTCGAGGCGTCAGTATGCGCTATTACAAGAGAAGAACCTCATTTTCACAGCGCTTCCGCAGAGTTTGTACTGTGTCTGAAGGGTTCTGTTACGGTATGTGCCGGAAATCTTCAGGCTGTTCTGAAACAGGGTGAAATCCTTTCCATGGACTTCAGAGATGTTCACTATCTCTATTCCGATGAGCCTAATCTTGTTCTGATCTTTCACCTGGAATTAAGGAATCTTCCTGTTCCCTGGGAAAGCATTCAGTGCATGTTTCTGTCATGTGACAGCATGAACGTGAATCCTCACCAGAAAGAACATCTCAATTATGTTATTTCAACAATTCTGAGTCTTTCAAGGTTCTACATGAAATACGACCCGGCGGATGATCTGCCACCGGGCTTTGATAACGCAGTGAAACAGTTTACCGAGACACTTTATTATCATTTTAATGCCTTTGCGGTACATAAGCCCGACAACTACGTAAATGAAGAGCTGAGCACCAGATTTCATAATATTATCAGATACTGCTTCGACCATTCGAAGGAAAAAATCTCAGCTGCCCAGCTTGCGGAACAGGAGCATATTTCCCGTACCTATCTTTCCCAGTTCATGAGCAGCCTTAACTGGGCCAATACTTTCAAGGACATAGTCAATTACATTCGCTGCTACGAGGCGGAGCAATATCTCCTGCTTACAGATAAGACAAATCTTGAGATATGCTACGAATGCGGTTTTTCAGACCCCAAGTATTACTATTCGGCTTTCAGAAAAATATGGGGCTGTACTCCAAGTGAACACAGAAACAGAGTCCGCAAATACATGGAACATGAAAAGAAGATCAAGTACCTGAGTACCCGATCTTCTCTTGCTCGACTTAATGCTTTTTCTGCCGAATGGCACATGAATCAGACTTTCGAAAGATGACAAAGGGACGGGTAATTTGTCATCTTTTTATATTCCTGCCACATAGGCCGGTGAGCAGTAACTTGCAAAGGCAAGAAGTTCCCGCTGTTCTTTCTTCGGATCCCGTACCATTTTCATGATTCCGTCATTACCGAATATCATTGTGTCTCTTGTTTCCGGTCCGTATCCGGTCCACTGGACTTTGTCAGTGCTCGGATCTCCCGTTCTTGCAAAGTTTGTCCAGGCGCTGCACATGCCGTCTGCCAGATCTTTATCTATCTCGCCGGCAAACTGTGTTGCTTCCAGGTTGTGCAATGCGTAAGCCACTTCAACAGCATGGCAGGCTCCAAGCCAGTCGTAAAGGGTTGATCTCTTTTCGAAGAGATACATGTATGTTCTGCCGCCGCCAAGTGCGTGCCTGTAAGCAAATTCTACTGAAGGTATGCGGAATGCCACTTCGTTCTGAAGTTCCGTGTCCTTCCATACCTGCTCATCATCTCTGCCTGCCATGAATTTATCAATTGCAGCCTTCTCCTCATCGCTTACGAAATCATATAATGCTTTTGACTGCCATCCGATAAACTGTTCATACATGGCAAGGTCCTGCTCTATTATTTCCGCCTGTTTTTCTTCCGGCAGACCGGTAATGTCCACGTCATTCATCAAAGTAACCCAGTAACGCCATTCATCGGCTACAGTGCCTATTATAAGATCTACATCTTTAGCTTTGACTTTTTCCAACGCCTCATATGGATTTTCAGGGATAGGACTTCTGCCGCCGCGAAGAGGCATGGTGTATGTGTCGTTGAGACACAAGCCGGTTTCTTCATCTATTTCTGTATAAGCCTCAAAGAGTTTATTTGCCGAAACTGCCACAAGCTCGTCCATGTTCTTTGCGCCCGTTTTGGCAGCAAGACACTGGGCCATGCTGATTCCTTTTTCTCTCTCTACTGCCAGGTCCTCTTCGGTATATGTAAGGTTAATTGTTCCGCTGTGTGCTATTACACGCTTGAACAGTCCTTCTGTGCCATCGGCAACAAGAAGTGAGGATACAAGTGTTCCTCCTGCCGATTCGCCGAAAATAGTAATGTTATCAGGATCTCCTCCGAAGCTGTCGGCATTTTCCTTCACCCACTTCAGCGACTGTATCAGGTCAAGAAGTGCCAGATACGGTCCTTCCGGGTAATCTTCGCCGCCTGGTATTCCGCTAAGGTCCATGAATCCCATCATTCCGATTCTGTAGTTTGTGGATATCATGACTATATCCTTGTGTTCACGCACAAGAAATTCTCCGCTATAGAGGGGATCTGCCGATCCTCCGAATGTAAATCCCCCGCCGTGAATGTAGAACATTATCGGCTTTTTCTTTGTTTCGAAATCAGCTGTCCATATGTTCAGGGTCAGGCAGTCTTCACTCTTTCTGTTCTGACTTGCAGCCTCTGAATAACATTCGTACTGAAGTCCCGAAGCTCCGAACTCGATTGCTTCAAACAGCTCATCGCTGTCTTCAGGCGGCTGCGGCGGTCTCCATCTCAGATTGCCAACAGGAGGTTTCGCGAAAGGTATCCCCTTGAAAATGAGAACACCGTTCTTTTCTTCTCCTGCAAATCTTCCGTTTCTGCATTTCAATATAGGTCTTGTAGTATTACTCATTGTTATTGTCCCTTTCCGGTTCATGTACAAAAAGATGACAAAGTACCTGTCCCTCTGTCATCTTTTTGTGATTTATGCTTTGAATACGGTTTCACCTCTCATTACAGTTTCCAGTACTTTGATGCTGTACAGTTCTGTAGCAGGTGTTGCTTCGAGATCATGGTCAATGAGAACCAGTTCTGCTGATTTTCCCACTTCAATTGAACCTGTTACATCGTCAAGATGCCACTGGTATGCTGTATTGATTGTGAATGCCTGAATTGCCTGCTTCAGATTGATGCGGTCAAATTCGTTGTAGCATTTCATGCCCTGTGAAATCTCATAGAGAGGATCAATCGGCGTCTCACGTCTTGTCATTGCAATCTGCATCCCCTGGAACGGTTTGATTGGTGTTACAGGGAAGTCGGAACCGAATGCACATCTTACACCTGCATCCATGAAGCTTCCGCACATATATGAATATACGCAGCGTTCTTTACCCCAAGGCATTATATCTCCCGGGAACGCGTCAAGACATCCGCTCATCCAGTAAGGCTGAATGCTGCCGATTATTCCGTTGTCTCCCATTCTCTTCCTGTCTTCAGGTGTTACGAAGGAGCAGTGTGCAAGAGCATCTCGCATATCTCTACCGTCATTATATTTCTGTGCATTAAGAATGCAGTCGATTGTTGCCTGTGCACCATAGTCCCCCATTGCATGAACGTGAATGTTATGACCGTCTTTTCTGACAGTTTCCATGGATTTCATGAGATTGTCATAATCCCAGAGAAGTTCAGATTTGTATCCCACAGGCACTTCGCTTTCAATACAGAATTCCTCTGTATAAGGTTCCAGCATTGCCGGATTACCGTCTACAAAGTACTTGATTGTATCTACCTTGAATTTGTCAGGAACGTCATACTGACCCCACTTGGCATTTGCTTCAGCATATACCTCTTCCCATGTTTCGTCATATATGGTAAGAACTCCATTAATACGCGCCTTAAGGCTTCCGTCCTCTGCCATTTCTTTTATGCATTCATAGGTTGTTTTATCATTCAACATATCTGCACCAAGAGTTGTTCCCTGTTCAAAGAGAAGCTCCTGACATTTCATCATTGAATCCTTATACTGTTCCTTGGAAAACGCATAATTCGGAATGCTTTCACATATAGGTCCCATGATAACAGGTTCCTGAATGTATCCGTCAGGATAACCGTCTTCTTCTCTTCTGATAATTCCGCCTTCCGGTTCAGGGGTATCGGCAGACAATCCTGCCGCTTCTATTGCCTTTGTATTAATAACCATTACATGGCCACAGTATGATGTCATTATTACAGGACGGTTAGGAACAACAGCGTCCAGATCGTGACGCGTAAATGGTCTTGAAATTCCCTGAAGGCTTCCCATGAACCAGAATCTGTCCCATCCGATACCCTGAATGACTTTATTGTCAGGGTGAGAATCCGCGAAATCCTTAAGTATTGTCTGAATCTTTTTCACCACATCATCAGGTGTGTCGTTTTCAGGATCCGCAATTCCACTTACGTCTGCAACAGCATATTTCTTGGCTGACCATCCGAAGTGCATGTGGGCATCTCCGAATCCCGGTAGAATTGTGTTTCCGCCACAGTCGGTTACCTGTGTGTTTTCATCAATGTATTCCGCTGCGCCTTCATCTGTTCCCACGTAAACGATTTTACCATCTGAAACAGCAACTGCCTGGGCGTGGATTTCCTCCCCGCCCAGAGTTACTGAATATACTTTTGCATTTTTAAATACTCGATCTGCTGTCTTCATTACTTCTCCTCTTCCTGTATTTCTCCAACTGCTTCCTCTTCGATAGCCACTTCGTCTACCTTGGGTGCCTCATA
>JAUNIQ010000011.1 GCA_030535275.1 Bacillota bacterium
TATTATACTGCATATATTTTAAGACTTGTGAATTCGGGTAAATTGATTCGAATAATAAACGGAACGATATTGCAGCCCATTTCTGATAAGTAACGTTTCATTTGCATCCGTGGTGCCACTGCAGTATCGCACCTTATGAGGACAGCGAGGAGTATGAAGCGTGGCTGGACTTTCTTGAGCAGGGTGGAACCACAGAAGAGTGGAAGAAATATAAAAAAGGCGATATTCCGAATTTCAAGCACAGCTTAGAGGGACTTGGGTTCAAGAGATACAGCAATAAAGAGATAAGGAAAATTGCAAAAGAAACGGCAGACATTGCCCAAAGGCATGTGCAGATGAAGAGCAAGTGGAGTGGGAAAATAGTTATAACCAACGTGCTTGATAAAATCGGTAAGCTGTGGAATTGTAACATACTAACCACAAACAAAACATCCCCACATTCTATTTTGCACGAACAGTTGCACGCAATGTCTATCAGTCTTTATCCAAGAAAAAGAGCAAAAGAAATTTTTCAAAAAAAACGCAAAATTGAAGAGGGGGCTGTTCAGTTGTGTGCACAGGAAATTTCAAAAAAAGAAGGATTGCATATTGACCCATCAGGATACGATAGTATCTGCGATAGTTTAAGAAAGCTAAACAGAATATTAAAAATCGGTAGTAATGATTACGACTTTTCGATACAATTAATTAGGGTTCCCGTAGATGAGAGATTAGCGTGGCTGGAACATAAGAGAGATGCTCGTATGCAAGCCGATAAAAATATTAGCACAAAGGATCTTTACGAGGTAAATGACATAATAGATTCGATGAGGATATAATAATGACACGAGAAGAATTGGATCGCTTAACATTAGACGAAATGTGTGACAGAGTTATGAATGCCACAGATATTTCCAATCAGGAGTGGCATGACATACACCGTTGGATATTAGACTATCTTAAAACCAATCCGCCTGAAAAAGAGCAAAGAAAAATTTATCCTCTCGGTATATTGGAAGTTGTATCGATGATGATTGATTAATAGATCAGGGAGAATAATATGGCATACAACGATATGGATGTAATTGCATATAAGATATTAAGCTATCTGTATGAGTGTATGAAGAATGGAGTGCCGGCAAGGGCGGAGGATATGTGTGCAAGCGCGAAGCTGTTCCGTATACCGGAACGCTACTGGCGGCAGATCATAGAGGAGCTGCAGGATGAGGGTCTGGTCAAGGGGTTCTTCATCATCAACACTAAAGATGGCAGGATAGTTAGTATGACAGATGAGGCCAGGATAACACTTAAAGGTGCAAACTATCTTGAAGAAAACTCCAAGATGAAAGAAGTCGGAGAGTTCCTCGGTGCTGGATTCAGAGAGGTTCTGTCGACAATGATAAAAGCAATAATATGATCACAATAACGATAGATGATAGAGGCATCATGGTCAGTGGCCATGCAAGAGCAGGTCCTGAAGGACAGGACATCGTATGCAGCGCTATATCGGTGCTGGTACAGACATTAGAAGAGTCGCTGAGAGATCTAACCAGCGACAACATAACAGGCAATATATCGCCAGGCATGGCGTTTATTGAATACAAGGACTTATCGGAGCAAGGAAGGCTCCTGGTTGAGTCCTTTTTTATTGGCGTTAAAGGAGTGGCGACGGCCGCACCGGAGAACGTGAAAGTTATCAGAGAAGTGAATACCGTGGGGGCTTCGGCAATCGTCGCGATATACAGCGCAATCAAAGCTATAACGGAAGTTAAGAAAAAAGCAGAACAACCGATGAGAGAAGTAAACGAAAAGTTGGACCGCGACAAAAAACGCCTGGATAAACTTGAAGGTACTATGGAAAGATTAAGGCAAGACAATGAAATGATACTAACCTCATTGAATGTTATTATTAATCACTTGCGCACAGATAACAATACCGGGGCAATGCAGAAGCTAGAAGAAGAAATTGATTCGTATTTGATTAAGCGGTGAAATGCAGCTGAAAGACAACTATATATAATGGAAGAAAACGGGCCTCGCATAATGCGAGGCTTTTTTCAATCTGCACCGTGCGGTGCATTTATTGTGCATTTATTCGGGGAAAAGTGCATTTTGAAGGCATTAAACAGGAACAAACGGAACTAAACGGAACACGCAAAAACCTGCATTTTTCAACGGGTTTCAGTGTTTTCAAGGGTTTGCGCTTTTTCTATACATTAAACAGGAAGTGGCATATATCGCCGTCCTTTACCTCATATTCCTTTCCTTCTGATCTGAGCCAGCCGTGCTCCTTGGCAGTTGAAAGCTTTCCGCCGGCCTCCATGAGCTTGTCATAGGCTATGGTTTCGGAACGGATGAAGCCCTTTTCAAAGTCGGTGTGAATCTTGCCGGCAGCCTGAGGAGCCAGGGTGCCGCGCTTTATTGTCCAGGCTCTTGTTTCATCTTCACCCGTGGTGATAAATGAAATCAGATTGAGCAGGGCATAGGATGATTTGATGAGCTTGTCAAGACCGGCCTCACTGATTCCCAGTTCCTCCAGGAACATGTCGCGCTCTTCATCGTCCAGTTCTGAAAGTTCTGCCTCAACCTTGGCACTGATGACTACAACCTCGGAGCCTTCTTCCTCTGCCAGCTTTCTTACTGCGGCTGCATATTCATTATCTGCAGCACCGTCTGCAGCATCTTCTTCCGATACATTTGCAGCGTAGATTACAGGCTTGTATGTGAGCAGATCAAGGCTCTTTACGAAGGCAGCCTCTTCATCATCAAGATCCATCATTCTTGCAACCTTGCCTTCTGCCAGGAAGTCGTTAATCTTGGTAAGCAGATCTATTTCCTTCTGGAGGGACTTGTCGCCCTTAAGCATTTTTGTTGCCTTTGCAATACGTCTTTCCAGTACTTCCATGTCTGAGAAGATCAGCTCCATGTTTATTGTTTCAATATCTGAAACGGGATTGATCTTGCCGTCAACGTGTACAACATTAGGGTCGTCGAAGCATCGTACAACGTGAACTATTGCTTCAACCTCGCGAATGTGACCCAGGAATTTGTTTCCCAGACCTTCGCCCTTGCTTGCACCCTTTACGAGACCTGCGATATCGCAGAATTCTATTGTCGTATAGATGGTCTTCTTTGAATTGTATATTTCCGAAAGCTTAGTAACTCTCTCGTCGGGCACTGTAACCACGCCCACGTTAGGTTCTATGGTGCAGAAAGGGTAGTTGGCCGCTTCTGCGCCTGCTTTTGTAATTGCGTTAAACAGCGTGCTCTTGCCTACATTAGGCAGTCCTACGATTCCAAGTTTCATTCTCTGTTCTCCTTGTTTGCTTTTTTATTCAGTATAACATAAAAGATTATGCACACAATAATAACTGTCAGGCTGAATACCTGAGCCTGCTTGAAAGGACCTATCATGAGGCTGTCCGTTCTCAGAGCCTCTACAAGAAAGCGCTCGCAGGAATAGAGAATTCCGTAGAGTAGCAGCACCTGTCCCTCGAATTTTCGGTGATTATCCACATAGATGAGTATCAGGAAGAGAATAAGACACCATATTGATTCGTAGAGGAAGGTAGGGTGGTAGGTCTGCCCGTTAATAACAACTCCCCATGGAAGATCCGTAGGTCCGCCGTGTGCCTCCGAGTTGAAATAATTTCCCCATCTTCCAATGGCCTGTGCCAGAGCGATGGCCGGCATGCACAGATCCAGAATGTTAAGAGGTCTGGTCTTCCACAGCCAGCAGAGAAAAGCTCCGCAGGCAAGTCCCAGAATAAGGCCGCCATGAATTGCCAGGCCTCCCTGACGGATGTTCAGTATCTTCATGATGTCGCCTGCGTACCAGTCCCAGTGAAAGAGGACATAGTAGGCTCTGGCCCCAATGATGCCAACAGGAACGCAGATAACGATATAGGTCAGAATCTGGTCACTGCTGAGCCCATGCTTAGGGGCGCGGAGACAGACGATGATGGCTGCAACAACGATGCCCAGAGTCAGGCAGAGTGCGTACCACATGATGTCAACGCCGAATATTGTAAATGCTACAGGGTTGGGTTGTGGCATGAATAGCTCCTTTCCTGGTCAATTATACAGAAAAAAGCCACTTCGGGCAATGGATTGATGCCCGATTGCAGTGGAGTAAAACCACTTAAAAATGGCAAATAGTGGAGAGAAGTGGTTGACAGTGGATAAAATGTGGATTAAAATGGAGACGATAAAGATTAACGTGGTTAAAGTCCGCGCATTTTTAGTATCCATAAAAAAGAAGCATAATGTTTGTAGGCAAGTATCAAAACTCAATAGACAGCAAGTCGAGACTGATAATACCTTCCAAGTTCAGAGAAGAGCTGGGAGGTCGTTGTGTTGTCGCTCAGTCCCTGGACAAGTGTCTGACCATCAGCACAATGGCTGAATGGGAGAAGTTCCTGGGCGAGCTTTCCCAGCTGCCGATGAGCAATCCTGAAGCCAGAATGATCAGGCGATATTTCAACCAGTCCGCAGCAATCTGCGACGTGGACAAGCAGGGCAGAGTGACTCTTCCTCAGGAGCTGAGAGAGTACGCCGGCATAAGCAAGGAGCTGGTTACAATCGGAAACATCACCAACATTGAAGTCTGGAGCAAGGAGAACTGGGAATCAGATGCCTTCGCACAGGCCGGTGAAAACATGAGTGCAGTAGATATTGACGCCAGTGCGATTGCGGAAAAGCTTGAGAAGTTTAACTTCTAAGTTCATGCAAAACCAATAGACATGGAAATGGAATTCAAACATGTACCCGTCCTCTTCGAGGAGTGCATGGAAAATCTGAATATTAAGCCTGACGGCATATATGTGGACGGCACCCTGGGCGGTGGCGGACATGCCTTCGGAATAGGAGAAAGACTCAGCGAGAAGGGCCTGCTGATCGGCATCGACAGAGACAGAGATGCCCTTGAGGCTGCAGGTAAAAGGCTGGAACCACTGAAGTGCAGAAAACTGCTGGTCCAGAGCACCTATGCAGAAATAAAAGATGTTCTGCAGAAGAATGGAATAGAAGGCATAGACGGTGCGCTTCTTGATATAGGAGTGTCATCCTATCAGCTGGACAACAGCGAAAGAGGATTCTCTTACATGCAGGATGCGCCACTGGACATGAGAATGAACAGAGATGATTCCTTTACTGCTTACGATGTCATCAATACATACAGCAAAAAGGAATTAAACGACATAATAAAAAACTACGGTGAAGAGAGATGGGCAAGCAGAATCGCCGACTTCATCGTGAACAGAAGAAAAGAGGGAGCAATCGAAACCACCGGACAGCTGGTGGATGTAATTAAAGCGGCAATTCCCGCATCGGCAAGGCGGGAAGGACCTCATCCGGCCAAAAGAACATTTCAGGCAATAAGGATTGAGGTAAACGGTGAGCTTGATCAGCTCAGGAGTGCCGTAGATGAATTCTGTGATGTGCTGAATCCGGGAGGCAGGCTTTGCATAATAACCTTCCACTCCCTGGAGGACAGAATTGTCAAGGAAGCATTTAACAGAAGACTTAATCCGTGTACATGCCCGCCGGAATTTCCTGTATGTGTATGCGGCAAGGTATCGGATGCCGTCAAGGTAACCGGTAAACCTATTATCTCGTCGGAAGGCGAGCTTGATGAGAATCCTAGAGCGCGCAGTGCGAAGCTTAGAGTTATAGAGAAGAAGTAACAGCTTAGAGGGAATAATATGATAGCACCGGAACAATGGTATGATTATCAGAGACAATATCAGAAGTACGGTATCGACATGAAACCGCAGACTGAGAGAATCCCTAGGAAAGAAAGACTTGCGAGAGAGAAGCAGGCCAAGCGGGAACGACTTTCCAGGGGAGTTGTGCTCAGCGTTGGTAGCGACCATAAGATTATGCTGTCGCTTATTCTGATATGTGTAGTTTCGCTCATGATGGTAGTTGTAATGACTTCATACGCAGCCAAGGTTACATACGACATAAATGAAATCAAAATAGATAACGGTGTAATTAGCGGAGAAATCGAGGATCTGGAAGTTCAGATGCTCAGTTCATCGACCATAACTTACATCGAGGGGCAGGCGAAGGACAAACTGGGAATGAAGAGTCCGGATTCAAGCCACCGTGTTTATCTTTCGGGAGTAGAAGCACCTGAAGAAGGATTTGCTGACATTCTGAAGGAAAAAGCGTATAATTAAGGAAGCAGTATACCCGGGCGCGAGGATGGGAAAAGTGTCCGGGATACTTTTTTTACTGGAGGTAAATAAGCTGTAAATGCCAACGACTAACAGAAGCAGAAAAAACCTCATAATTGTGACGATACTCGTCTTCATTTTCATTTTTGCAGTAGCTCTAAGAGTGGGCTATATTCAGATTGTAAAGGGTGAGGAGTACAAGGACAGAGCTCTCTCTCAGCAGACGACGGATACTGAAATCGATGCTGAACGAGGGATTATTTACGATAGAAACGGTGAAAAGCTGGCCCAGAGCGTAAAGTGCTATACCATATACGCATATCCGTCCGAAATCGGAAAATATGACGGCAAGAAGAAGCAGAAGAAGCTGCAGCAGGAAACAGCTGAACAGCTTGCAAAGGCAATGGACAGAGATGAAGATGAGCTGAAGGACATGATCGTGGGCAAGAGCGGTCAGATAGTAATCGGCAAGGGGCTTACGAGGGAAGAAGCCGCCAAGGTCAGAGATCTCAATCTCTCCGGTGTTGTAATAAGCCCTTCAACCAAGCGAAGCTATCCTAACGGAACTCTGGCTGCAAATGTAATGGGCATGGTTAACGATAATAACGTTGGCCAGTCCGGACTTGAACTTGAATACAACAACTATCTGAGCGGTGTTTCCGGCAGAATGGTTTACTATACTGATACAAACGGCGATGAACTTTCATATTCGCCGGAAAATGAAAAGTATTTTGAAGCAGAAAACGGCTGTGACATCATTACCACAATAGACCTGGTAATTCAGAGCTATACGGAAGAGGCCATTAAGAAGGCTTACAAGAAGACCAAGGCCGACAGAATATTTGCCATAGTAATGAATCCTAAGAATGGGGATGTTCTGGCCATGGCACAGTACCCGACATTCGATCCGAACAATCCTTACGAGCCTGCATCGGAAAGCGAAAAGGCGAAGTTCAAGGAAATGTCATCCCAGGAGCAGTCAGATTATCTGAACAAAATGTGGAGAAATCCAATCGTATGCGACGTATATGAACCGGGATCGGTATTCAAGCTGCTCACAACATCAATTGCACTTGAGGAGGGTGAGGTAACAATGGACAGCACCTTCACCTGCGGCGGATCAAAGAATGTTTCGGGCACGGTAATTCACTGCTGGAACGAGGCGGGACACGGAACACAGACATTGAAGCAGGCTGTAGGTAACTCATGCAACCCTGCACTGATGACAATGGCTCTCGATATAGGAATAGATAAATTCTATGCATACATGGATAACTACAACATCAGCGGAACCACGGGAATAGATTTCCCTGCAGAAGGGTCAGCACTGCTGCAGGACAAGGATTCGGCAGGTCCCGTTGGTCTGGCAACCATAGGATTCGGACAGGGAGTTGCGGTTACGCCGATACAGCTTATAAATGCCATAAACTCCTTCGGAAACGGCGGCAAGCTCATGAGACCTAGACTTGTCAAGGGCATAAGAAACAATGATACGGGAGAAGTCGAGGAAATCGAACCTGAAGTAGTCAGAAGAACCGTATCGAAGGAAACCGCCGATGAAATGTGCGAAATAATGGAATACGTTGTTGAAGACGGCGGCGGCGGATGTGCTGCGGTTAAGGGCTATAGAGTCGGCGGCAAGACGGGTACGGCTAACAAGGCCGTAAACGGAAAGTACGGTAATTACACTGATTCATCATGCCTGGCCATGGCGCCAATGTCCGATCCTCAGCTTACAGTTCTCGTTATTGTCGACAGCCCGAGAACTGCCAGATTCGGTAGTGCTACAGCAGGCCCTGCAGTGCAGGAGATACTGGAGAAATCACTGAAATACCTGAACATTGAACCGGACAGGGTTGAAGATTCGGATGAAGGCGAAAAGGTTGAGGTACCTGAAGTTGTTGGAAAGAGCGCTGACGAAGCGGTTGGAATTCTTTCGGGGGCAGGCCTCAAGTATGACATGTCAGACAGCGCTGATGGAGAAAACTTCATAGTGCTCAAGCAGTTCCCTGAAGCAGGAACAAAGGTTAAGAAAGGAACGAGGGTATTCCTCTACGACTGATATGAAGAAAATAACAATAGATGAAATACTGGCGGCAACAGGCGGACGCCTGATTCAGAAGTCAGATGAAACTTTCATAACAGGTGTATGGCATGACTCGAGAGAAGTGTATGCCGGCGACATGTTTGTTGCCATAATAGGCGAAAACAATGACGGCCACAGCTATATTCCTCAGGTAGTGGAAAAAGGCTGCAGAACCGTTCTCGTTTCTCATACAGGCCAGTGGCTGGCAGAGCTTGACGATACAAGACAGAGCGTCAATGCCATTCTCGTTGAAGATACAGTTGAAGCCATGGGTAAACTTGCCGCATGGTATCTGGAAAGCCTGAATATCAGGAGGGTAGCCGTAACGGGCAGCGTTGGCAAGACTTCAACCAGGGACATGATATATTATGTTCTCAGCGAGAAATACAACTGCGGGCGCAATCTTAAAAATTACAACAACAGAGTTGGACTTCCGATTTCCATATTCCAGTTTGATGAAAGCACAGAGGCTGCAGTCCTGGAAATGGGAATGGATTCCTTTGGTCAGGTAGATTATCTCAGCAGAATCGTGAAGCCTCAGGTTGGCGTAATAACCAATATCGGCGTTGCTCACATGGAGAAGCTGGGCAGCAGGGAAGGTATCTTCAGGGCCAAGATGGAAATAACGGGTAACATTGTTCCAAAGGCTGAAGGCGGAACCCTGGTATTCGCAGGAGACAATGAGTTTCTTACAAAGGCAGGAACGAGCGGAGATTATGAGCAGGTAGAAGTCGGAACAGAAAAAGATGCAGATCTTGTCATTTCAGACATTGACGATTTCGGAATAGAAGGTATAAAATTTACGGCGGTGTGCAATGGAGAAAAGGCAGAAGTGAAGCTTCCTGTTCCGGGCACACACAACGCTAAAAATGCAGGCCTCGCACTGGCGGTGGGAAAGAGACTGGGAGTCAGCCTGGAAGAAGGCGCAAGAGGACTCGCGAAGACAGAACTGACAGGAAGCCGCCTGCGAAAGATAGAAGGAAAGAGCATCACAATCATTGATGACACATATAATGCCAACCCTGACTCCATGAAGAGCGCACTGGACGTTCTGAAGAAGAGCGCAGCCAGACGCAGAGTGGCAATTCTGGGTGACATGTTCGAGCTGGGAGATCAGACCGAACTGCTCCACAGAGAGGTAGGTCTTCATGCTAAGGAAATAGGCATAGATGAAGTTATCTGTATAGGTGACCTGGCGGAAAGAATTTCCGAAGGCGCAATCGGGACACACTTCCCGGATAAAGAGACATTTCTTAAAGTAATAGGAGACTATATCAGAGAGGGCGACCTTGTACTGGTAAAGGCCTCAAGGGGCATGGAACTTGAGAAAATAGTAGAAGTACTGGAAACACTGTAATCATCAGGAGCAATAATGAACATTCACGCAATACACATCTTAATAGTATTTATAGCATCCTTCATCATTTCGGTAATAGCAACAAAGATTGAGATTCCGATCCTCAGAGAGAAGGCAGGGCAGAACATCAGAGAAGAAGGACTGAAATCCCATTATTCCAAGGCAGGAACCCCAAGCATGGGAGGAATCAGCATTATAATTGCAACATGCATAATGGGATTCATAGGCACGCTGTTTTTTGGCGGAACAATCGGTGACGAGCTGCTCATAATACTGGTATTTGCAGGCTTTGGAATCATCGGATTCATTGACGACTACAGAAAGGTTATCAGAAAACAGAATGAAGGTCTGACAGCAAAGCAGAAGTTCGGGCTTCAGCTGATTATTTCTATTGCCTTTGCAATATTCTTCGCTCACTATTCATCATTCGGAACAGAAGTTTTTATTCCGATTGCCAATGTATTCGTTAACTTCGGAATCTGGTATTACGTTTTCGTCATATTTGCTGTACTGGCGATGACCAATGCCGTAAATCTGACAGACGGGCTGGACGGACTCGCTTCGGGAGTTACAGCCATAGTGTGCGTATTCTTTGCTGCGGCAGGTTTCTTCGGCGGAGCCTTCTGCAGATTCGGCGGATTTATCGGAGAAGCATCGGAAGCATTCTTCTTCATTGCACTGGCGGGCGCATGTCTGGGCTTCCTGGTATTCAACAGGCATCCTGCGAAGGTGTTCATGGGAGATACAGGTTCCCTGGCACTGGGCGGCGGAGTGGTTGCTGCCGCAATAGTACTTAAACTTGAACTGCTTCTGCTGATTGCAGGACTCATATACGTAATCGAAGCACTGTCAGTTGTGCTTCAGGTTTCATATTTCAGACTGACACACGGCAAGAGAATATTCAAGATGGCACCAATTCATCATCACTTCGAAATGTGCGGTTGGTCAGAAGTCAAGGTTGTAATTATCTTCTGGCTCTTCACATTCCTGTGCTGCCTGGTTGCCTTCTTCATGATATAAGGAGAGAAAGATGAAGGATAAGAAAGCACTGGTAATAGGAATGGGCAGAAGCGGCAAGGCTGCCGTTGAAGCGCTTCTGGGTGCAGGAGCAATCGTTTCCGTACAGGACAGCAAGGCTGACGGCGGAATCGACAGCGAATTTGCCCAGTACCTTTCAGACAACAATATAAAGACATATTTCGGAGAAAAACCGGAAGACGTATCGCAGTTTGACATGCTGGTACTCAGCCCGGGAGTCCCTCCGACAGTGGATTTCATAGAAGAAGCTGCAAAGGCAGGCGCAGAGATTATAGGAGAGCTGGAACTGGCCTACAGACTGTGCAAAGGCAGCTTCGTTGCCATTACAGGAACTAACGGCAAGACTACAACTACCACTCTGGTGGGAGAAATATACAAGGCATCAGGCAGAGACACAATCGTCGGCGGCAATATAGGCAGAGCCATAGCCGTAGATGCCCGGGAGGCAACAGAAAAAACCTGGATGATTACTGAAACCAGCAGCTTCCAGCTTGAAACCATTAAGGATTTCAGACCTGTTGTATCCGCAATTCTCAATCTGACACCTGACCACATGGACAGACATAAGACCATGGAGAACTACGGCCGCGCCAAGGCCGCTGTTTTCATGAACCAGACAGCCGACCAGTACTGCGTTCTGAACTTTGATGACAAGGCATGCTTCGAGCTTGCAGAAAGAGAAGGCTGCAGGGCAAAGGTAGTGCCTTTCAGCAGAATGTGTGAGCTGGAATTCGGTGCTTTTGCGAAAGCAGGAAACATTGTCATTAAAGACGAAAGCGGGAATGAGACCGTAATCTGCGGCGTGGATGAGCTGAAGATTCCGGGATCACATAATCTCGAAAATGCTCTGGCAGCTGCTGCAATAGCTTATTTCGGCGGTATTGAACCTGAGGTGATTGGTAAGGCAATGAAGGAATTTACCGGCGTTGAGCACAGAATAGAACTGTGCTGCGAAAAGAACGGCGTACGCTTTGTCAATGATTCCAAGGGAACCAATACAGATGCGGCAATCAAGGCCATAGAGGCCATGAAAGAGAATATTATCCTCATAGCAGGAGGCTATGACAAGGGTTCAACATATGATGAATTTATCGATGCTTTTGAAGGCAGAGTCAAAGAACTGATACTCATGGGTGTTACGGCGCCGAAGATCAGAGAAACAGCCGAAGCGAAGGGATTCACCGGCATAACAATGGCGGAGAACATGGAGGACTGTGTCAGAAAGGCATACGAAATGGCACAGCCTGGTGACGTGGTTCTGCTTTCACCTGCCTGCGCAAGCTGGGATATGTATGATAACTTTGAACAGAGGGGAGACCACTTTAAGGAATGCGCTCTGAAACTCTAAACAGAAAGAGTTCCTCGTTTCTGGGGAATGTTATAGAGCAGCTTAAGGAAACGGATTTCGCAATGCTGACAATTACGCTCGTACTGGCATTTTACGGGCTTGTTATGGTGTTCAGCGCCAGCTATTATTTTTCGATCAGCGAGAGCGGAAATCCTTTTTATTACCTGATTCGTGATGGAATCTGGGTTGTGCTGGGCATAATCCTCATGTGCCTGGGAGCACTTATTGATTACAGGAAATACGACAACAAGAAGTTGATTCTGGGCTTCCTGATTTTGTGTCTGCTTTTGCTTGTTCTGGTACTTACACCGGCAGGCTCGGAAGCCAATGATGCCACCAGATGGATCAGGCTCGGACCTATAACCATAATGCCGGGCGAAATCGCCAAGATGGGCATGATTTTCTTCGTTGCATGGTTCTTTTCAGAAAATACGAAAAGAGCGAGAATGCCTCTGCGGGGGCTGCTGCCTGTTGTACTTGTAATGGGAGTATTCGCAATCCTCATCATTAAACAGCCAAACCTCTCAACGGCAATAACACTATGCGGAATAGTCGTTGTAATGATGCTCATTGCCGGCATGAGATGGTTGTACGTAATAGTTCTCGGAGGTGCGGGCGTACTTGGAGTACTGGGGCTGATTCTCGGCTCGGGCGGGTACTGGCTCGAACGTTTTACGACATTCACACATCCATTCGATTATGAAGCTACAAGCGGATATCAGATAGTGCAGGGCCTGCAGGCCCTTGGATCTGGAGGAATGTTCGGAGTAGGTCTTGGCAAGAGCGTTACCAAGAGTCTCTATCTGCCATACCCGCATAATGACTTTATCCTCGCAATAATAGGTGAGGAAACAGGTTATATTGGAATCCTCTTCCTTCTTGTGCTTTACTGCATATTCATTTGGAGAGGAATAAAGATTGCTCTTAACTGTGAGGATGAATTCGGGCTGCTTCTGGCATCCGGAACAGTGCTCATGGTTGCCATACAGGTAGTTCTGAATCTGGCAGTTGTAACCTCGTCAATGCCTGCGACAGGAGTTAACCTTCCGTTCGTAAGCTATGGCGGAAATGCCCTCATGATATTCATGTTCCTTTCGGGAGTTGTCCTGAACATTTCCAGGCACAATCCGAAAGAGAAGAAAGTGATTATTGAGAGAAAAGAGGAAAAACATGAAAGTAATAATGACTGGCGGAGGTACGGGAGGACATATATACCCGGCGATAGCCATAGCAGATGAAATAAAAAAGAGAAACCCTGATGCCGACATTCTTTTTGTCGGAGCGGAAAGAGGACTGGAGAAAAAGCTGGTTCCACAGAGAGGCTATCAGATAAAGCTGATACCGGTGGCAGGCTTCAATAGGAAGAACCCTCTGAAAAACATCGAAGTAATCCGCAAGCTCATGAAGGGAAATGCTCAGGCCAGGAGAATCATAGCTGATTTTGAGCCTGATTTTGTTGTAGGTACAGGCGGATACGCAAGTGCACCGATGGTGAAGACCGCCCAGAAAATGAAAATACCTACATACATCCACGAGCAGAATGCCTATCCGGGAGTAACCAACAAGCTTCTGGAAAAGGGTGTGAGAAAGGTATTTCTTGGTTTTGCAAAAGCAGCCGAATACTTTAAGGATCAGGATAAAATGGTCGTTTCCGGCAACCCGGTTCGCGACGAGTTCATGAATCCTGACAGGAAGGCGGCAAGAGCGAAGCTGGGATTTGCCGATGATGAATTTGTTCTGCTGGCATTTGGCGGAAGCCAGGGCGCAGGCAGAATCAATAAAGCCATGATTAACGTTATCAAGGCTTATAACGGGCAGAAGGGAATCAGGATCTGTCTGGGAGCGGGCAGCTATTACTACGCTGCAATTCTTGAAGCCTTTGCGGAAGAAGGTTTTGAGCCGGCAGAAAACGTTTCCATTATGGAATACATAGATGATATGGCCAGCTATCTTGCAGCTGCAGACCTTGTTGTCAGCAGAAGCGGGGCACTGACCGTTGCGGAAACCACTGTAAGCGGTACGCCGGCCCTGTTTATTCCTTCGCCGATGGTTACGGGAAACCACCAGTATTACAATGCGCTGGCGGTTGCTGAAGCCGGAGGAGCCTTCATTATCGAGGAAAAGGATCTTGAAGACGAAAAGCTTATTGCACAGATAGAGGAACTGAAATGCAGTCCTGAAAAACTCGAGGACATGGCAGAAAAGAGCCGCGCCTGCGGTCCTGTCAGAGCAACGGGAATCATATGTGACGGCATTCTTGGAGATTACGCAAATTGACTGAAGTTCAGAAGAAAAAGAGAAGGAAAAAACATTATCTTCTGAGGCTGATAATCATAGTGGCAGCTCTCGTGGCAGCGGGAATTGTAATGCACATTGACTATTTCGATGTCAATGGGATTGCCGTTATCGGCAATGAGGACATTTCCGATGATGAGATACTCCATCTTTCAGGCATCGAAACGGGAAAGAGCATTTTTGACGTGCACCCTTTAATTGCCGAGCACAAAATCAAGAAAAACCTGTACATTGAAGATGTAAATGTTGACAGAAAGCTGCCCAACAAGGTTGAAATAAAAATAACAGAAAGAAAGGGAAACGCCCAGTTCATGATGGGCAAAAAATATGTGGTGACCGACAACGAGGGCCAGGTAATAGACATCTCAAGCGAGGAGGCACAGGCCACCCTTGTTGAGAACATCAAGGTTACCGACGCCAGCAAGGGAAGAACCATTAAGGTTGAGGATAAAAAGCAGCTTGAAAGAGCTCTGGAATTCATAAAGATGACAGAGGAAAACGACCTGTTTTTCAAACGCCTGAACATCGAGAAGAACAATGTTGAGGCCCATGTTTATGACGAACTGGTATGCGTGGGAAAATACAAGGATTTTGAGAGCTGCATCCAGTCCGGAACCCTGAAATCAGTACTCTATGATCTGTATCAGAAAGGCACTGAAAAGGGCACAATTAATGTCTATAAGAACGATTATTGTTTCTTTACGCCATAGAATAATTATGCTATAATAACACATAAGTATGAACAACTGCGTGGGAGGTACTTTAAATGTTACAATTTGAGATGAATGACAACGCTTTACAGGAAATAAAAGTAATAGGTGTAGGCGGTGGCGGATGTAATGCTGTCAACAGAATGATTGAAGACGGAATGAAGGGTGTAACCTTTATTGCAGTCAATACAGATAAGCAGACTCTCGACAAGAGCAAGGCAGAAACAAAGATTCAGATTGGAGAAAAACTGACCAAGGGTCTGGGGGCAGGAGGGAATCCTGAGATCGGTCAGAAATCCGCTGAAGAGAACATAGAAAATCTTGAGAAGTTCGTTCAGGGCTCAGACATGGTATTCGTAACATGCGGCATGGGCGGCGGAACAGGAACAGGAGCAGCTCCGGTAATCGCCAAGATTGCAAAGGATATGGGAATACTGACAGTTGGAGTTGTAACCAAGCCTTTCGGCTTTGAAGGTAAGAAGAGAGGCGAACACGCTGAACTGGGTATCAAGTACCTCAAGAAGTACGTAGACTCACTTGTAGTTGTTCCAAATGACAGGCTTCTTGAAACAGTTCAGGAACAGACATCACTTCTCGATGCATTCAAGCTTGCTGACGATGTCCTCAAGCAGGGCGTACAGTCAATCTCAGATATCATCGTAGATGACGCACTGATCAACCTGGACTTCGCAGATGTAACAACAATCATGAAGGACAGAGGCGTTGTTCACATGGGCGTTGGTCACGGACGTGGAGAAAACAAGCTTGATGAGGCAGTACAGAACGCAGTAAACAGCCCGCTGCTTGAAACTAAGATTGACGGAGCAAAGGCTGTTCTCATAAACATCACAGGCGGAAGAGACCTGACAATGTTCGATGTTGACAAGGTTGCATCACAGATTGACGAACAGGCAGATCCTAACGCTATCATCATCCTCGGTACTTCCATCAAGGAAGAAATGCAGGATGAACTCGCAGTAACAGTTATCGCAGCCGGATTTGAAAAGCCAAGAGATCTGGGTTCAATGATTCCGGGCAGACCAGAGGTTGACGAACAGTCACAGCCTGAATCTGTAGAACCGGCACCTGCTAGCGATACGGCTGATTTCGAAGGCATAAAAGGAATGGACATTCCAATCTTCTTAAGGAAATAAGATCGACGACCTTTCAATAGCCGGCCAAGCTGCCGGCTATTCGTTTTTATGAAGAGAATAACATCGGCACAGAACAACATATACAAGAGTGCTCTCAGGCTTACCAGAAAGAAATACAGGGACGCTGAAGGCAAATATATTCTGGAGGGGATAAAGCCCTTAAAGGATGCTGTGAAGCAGGGAATTGAAATCGAGAGCATTTTTTTCAGAGAAGGAATAGAGAACGGTCTGGGAATCATATCAGACACAGCAAATCTGATAGAGCTTGAAGGAAGTCTTTTTGATGAGATTTCCGATACGGAGAATTCCCAGGGTGTTTTAGCTGTGGTAAAGAAGAAGCTACAGGACTATTTCGGGTTTACGGGCCCGGGAAGTCTGGTTTTGCTTGACAGACTTCAGGATCCGGGCAATATAGGAACAATAATCCGTACGGCAGAAGCGGCAGGCTGCGCAGGGATTCTTGCCATCAAGGGCACAGGCGACGTTTACAGTCCCAAGGTTGTGCGCTCAGCGGCAGGCTCAATGTTCAGGATGCCAATTGCAGAAGGTCTTGAAACAAGTGAGGCAGTAGAAATCTGCAGGAAGGCAGGAAAGAAAATTGCCGTAAGCTGCCTTGAAGGAGCGACGGATTACAGGGATGCTGACCTGGACGAAAACACAGCAATCGTAATCGGAAACGAAGGCAGGGGAGTGAGCGAAGAGCTCATGGAACTTGCGGATGTTAAAGTTAAAATCCCCATGACGGGTGAAATAGAATCATTAAATGCAGCTGTAGCAGCGGGAATCCTGCTGTATCAGGCTGCGAGGAAGGTAAGATAATGCAGGCTCAGTTAAACAGAATTTTAGAAGAAGCTAAGGTCCAGCTGGATAAGGCACAGGACCATGCCCAGCTGGAAGAAATCAGAGTAAAACTTCTGGGCAAAAAGGGCGAACTGACTCAGATCCTGAGAGGAATGGGACAGCTCTCACCTGAAGAAAGAAAAGAAACAGGAGCCCTGGCAAACAAGGTCAGAGGCGAAATTGAACAGCTGCTGGGAGAAAAGGTTGAAGCAGTAAAGAAGGCAGCAAAGGCTGCTCAGTTCAAGCTGGAAAAGATCGACGTTACAGAACCGGGAAAGCCGGTTAATCTTGGCGTTAAGCATCCTCTCACAATTACCATGGAGGAAATATCAAAGGTATTCATGAACATGGGATTTTCGATTGTTGAAGGTCCTGAAGTTGAAACAGTATTCAACAACTTTGATGCACTCAATGCCGGACCAAATCACCCGGCAAGAGATATGACAGACACATTCTACATTACAGACGATGTTCTGCTCAGAACACAGACATCTCCTGTACAGGTTAGAACGCTCATGAAGCAGAAGCCGCCAATCAAGGTTATTTCACCGGGCAGATGCTTCAGATGCGATACTCCTGACGCAACACACTCACCAATGTTCCATCAGATTGAAGGACTCGTTGTAGATGAGGGAATCACAATGGCAGACCTTAAGGGAACTCTGGACAGCTTTGCCAAGCAGCTCTTCGGACCTGACACAAAGACAAAGTTCAGACCGCATCACTTCCCGTTTACAGAGCCATCAGCTGAAGTTGACGTGTCATGCTTCAAGTGCGGCGGCAAGGGCTGCAGAGTATGCAAAGGCAGCGGCTGGATTGAGATCCTCGGTTGCGGCATGGTTCACCCTAATGTTCTCAAGGTTGGCGGACTTGATACTGAGAAGTATACAGGCTTTGCCTTCGGAATGGGTGTAGAGCGAGTTGCCATGCTCAAGTACGGAGTAGACGACATCCGTCTCTTCTACGAAAATGACATGAGATTCATCAATCAGTTTAAGTAAGGAGTAAGTAATGTTAGTACCAATTGAATGGATAAATGATTATATTGATTTGAAGGACATTTCCACTGAAGAGTTCTGCGACCGCATGATCATGTCAGGTTCAAACCTTGAAACATGTGACGTGCTCTGCGAGGGAATAGAGAACGTAGTAGTGGGAAAGATTGAAAAGATAGAACCTCATCCCGATGCAGACAAGCTGGTAATCTGCCGCATAAATGTTGGAGATGCCGAGGCTGCAGGCAAGGATGAAGCAGGACTTGTGCAGATTGTAACAGGCGCACCGAATGTTTTTGAAGGCGCAATCGTACCTGTTGCACTTCACAACTCACATATTCCTGGACCTTTCCACGGTCAGCCTAAGCACGAAGGCGGAGAAAAGATCAAGAAGGGCAAGCTGAGAGGCGTTGAATCATTTGGAATGCTCTGCTCAGCCGGCGAACTGGGATTTGAAGACAAGGTTGTTCCTGTAGCACACAAGGATGGAATCTGGATTCTGGATCCTGAAGTGCACGAAGGCATCGAGGAACAGTTGGGACAGGATTTCGCAAAAGCACTGGATCTGGTTCAGGCTGTGGTTGACTTTGAAATCACACCGAACAGACCTGACTGCCTTGCACAGATAGGAATGGCAAGAGAGGCAGCTGCAACATTCGGCAGAAGCTTCGACTATCCTGATATCGCACTGGCAGAGGAAGGTGAGGAAAGCTCATCTGATTACGTTGATGTTGAAATCAGAAATACAGAAAACTGCAAACGTTACGTTGCAAGAATCGTCAAGGACGTTGTAGTAAAGCAGTCACCATGGTGGCTCCAGAAGAGACTCATGTACGCAGGCATGAGACCTATCAACAACATCGTTGACTTCACAAACTTCGTAATGCTTGAATATGGACAGCCACTCCACGCATTTGACATCAGAGAAGTTCACGGCAGAAAGATTATCGTAGATAACGCCGCAGCCGGTGAGAAGTTCACAACTCTCGATGAAAACGAGAGAACAATGGAAGCTGACATGCTCATGATCAAGGATGCTGAAAGAAGCATTGCCGTTGCAGGCGTTATGGGCGGACTCAATTCAGAAATCGAGGAAGACACAAATACTATTATCATCGAATCAGCAAACTTCAACGGCGACAGCGTAAGAACTACAGCCAAGAAGCTGGGCCTGAGAACAGAGGCATCAGCAAGATTCGAGAAGGGACTCGACCCTAACCTGACAGAAGCTGCAGCAGACAGAGTCTGCAAGCTCATCGAGATGACAGGTGCAGGAAAGGTCCTCAAGGGAAGCGTAGATGTATATCCGAACCCTGTAAGTGCCAAGACCATTGACGTTCGTGTCAGCAGAATCAACTATGTTCTGGGAATTGAACTGTCACGTGATGAGATGGTTAAGATGCTCGAAGGTCTGGAAATTCAGGTTGCAGGAGAAGGCGACGTCATGACAGTAACTCCTCCTACAGTAAGACAGGACCTGCTGGAAGAGGAAGACTACATTGAAGAAATCGCCCGCATGTACGGATATGATCAGCTGCCGGTTACACTGCCGAAGGGAAACACAGAGGCAGGACAGCCGGAGGAAAGAACTCTGAGAGATCTGGCCAGGGAAGCTCTCTGCGGAATGGGACTCAATGAGATTCAGACATACTCATTTGTAAGTCCGTCAGGCGTAGACAAGATTGGCATCGGCGAGGATTCATGGGAAAGAGCATTCGTAAGAATAATCAATCCACTGGGTGAAGACACATCAGTCATGAGAACTGTTCTCACACCGAACATGATGGACGTTCTTGCCAGAAACTACTCACGTAATCTGGAAGAAGTCAAGGCATTTGAAATCGGAAACACATTCATGGAAAATCCAATCAGCCCTGATAAGCTTCCTGATGAGGATTACGCTCTCTGCATCGGAATGTATGGAAAGGACGCAGATTTCTTTAGCCTCAAGGGCGTCATTGAAGAACTGCTTACAAACCTGGGAATAAAGAATATCTCATTCGTCGCTGAATCTGAATATGGAGTTTATCATCCGGGAAGATGCGCCAGAGTACTCGTTGAAGCTTCAGAGGCCATGAAGGCTGCAGGTGAAGAATACGAGGAACTGGGAATCATGGGTGAAATTCATCCTGACGTAGCTGCAAACTACGGAATGGACGGTGAGAGAATCTACTGCTGCGAGCTCATGTTCGGAGCAATTGCCCGCAAGGCGGATACAGAAGTTGTTTATACTCCGCTTCCAAAGTATCCTTCAACATCCAGAGACATTGCTCTGCTGGTTGATGAGGAGATGGAAGTCGGCAGCATAGAGAAGGTCATTAGACAGCATGGAAAGGCCATCCTCGAAAGCGTTCGTCTCTTTGACGTTTACAGAGGCAAGCAGGTAGAGGAAGGAAAGAAGAGCGTAGCATTCACACTCGTTTACAGAGACAAAGACAAGACTCTGACCGATGAGGAAGTTGCTGAGGTTCACGGAGGAGTACTTGAAGCACTCCGCGACAAGCTCAATGCTGTATTGAGAGAAATGTAAAGTTTTTGTGGAACAGGAGAATCACCATGGAAAACAACAAGGTAAACGTTCAGATTTACGGACAGGAGTTCACTATTGCAGGTGACATTCCGAAAGAGGAAATCATTCAGCATGCAGCACGTGTTGACCTGAAGATGCATGAAATCGGTGAAGTTGCAAGATCAGCCGGCGCATCAACTCAGAACATAGCAATCCTCGCAGCAGTAAACATTGCCAGCGAAGAAGCTCAGACACTGAAGGAACTGGATGAAGTAAAGAGCATGAATGTGCAGCTGGAAAAGGATGCACAGCACTACGTTCAGCTGTGGGACGAAAGCAAGAAGACTTATTCCGAATACAAGGAAGAGACTCAGGCAATCGTAATGCAGAAGGATGAGCTCATGAATCAGCTGAGAGCAAAGGACGAGGAAATCGCAATGCTCAGATCAGCAGCTGAAGAGTCCAAGAATCAGATCCAGAGCGGCATGGAAGACGTTATCAGAGAAGTTGAAGGAAAGTGCAGAGAACTGGAAAACAGCTTCTTCGATCTCCAGATGGAAAACCTCCAGCTGAAGAAGGAACTGGACAAATATAAGAACACTACCGGACAATTCTAAATGAAAGACAAAACCTTAAACGTTTTAGAATACAGTAAAATAATCGAAATGTTAAAGGAACAGGCAGGCTCCGAAATGACCAAGAAAATCATATCGGAGCTTAAGCCTGTCTATGATGTACGCGAAATAAGGGAAAAACAGCAGGAAACCACGGAGGCAGTAAGGCTCATCACAGCGAAGGGGCCTTTACCGGTCGGTGGTTTTTATGATATTGAGGGCATTGCCGGATTCACCAGAAAGGGTGGTGTGCTTACCATGGCACAGCTCCTCAAGGTGCTCTACAACATGAAGGCTGCAGAGCGTACAGTTACCTTCATGAAGGGCGACGACCTTCCGGAACTGCCGATAATCGATGCCATGGTTGAAATCATGGCAGTCCATAAATCCTTTGCTGCTGAACTGGACAGATGCATCATTTCAGAGGACGAAATGGCCGATGATGCCAGCAGCGAGCTAAGATCCATCAGAAGGGCAATAGTAAGGCAGAACGATGCTGTAAAAGCCAAGATGAATCACATCCTGAATTCAGAGAGAACGATTCTTCAGGATGCAATCGTAACCATAAGAAACGGAAGATACGTTATCCCGGTTAAACAGGAACACAAAGGCAGAGTACCGGGAATAGTTCATGACCAGAGCGGAAGCGGAGCGACGCTTTTCATAGAGCCTCAGGCAATAGTGAACATGAACAACGAACTGAGACAGCTGGAGCTTGACGAGAAGAATGAGATGAACAGAATTCTGGGTGAACTCTCGGAAGGCGTTTCAGAGCTGTACCACGATTTAGTAAATAATCAGAAGCTGCTCCTTCAGCTTGACCTGCTGATGGCAAAGGGCAGACTGTCAATAGAGATGGATGGCGAGGAGCCTCAGATTGGCGATGACAGAGAGTTAAATCTGAGATGTGCCTCACACCCGTTAATAGATAAAAAAACCGTTGTACCCGTAAATATAGCCATTGGAGCCGACTATAAAACTCTGGTGGTGACCGGGCCGAATACAGGTGGCAAGACCGTTACTCTCAAGACGGCAGGGCTCCTTTCACTCATGGCTCAGACGGGACTGCACATACCTGTGGCACCGGGAAGCAAGGTTCCCGTATACAGAAATGTTTTTGCGGACATAGGCGATGAACAGAGCATTGAGCAGAGCCTGTCCACATTCTCATCGCACATGGCAAACATTGTGGAAATCATGAAGGAGGCAGACGAGGACAGTCTGGTTTTGCTTGATGAACTGGGCGCTGGGACAGACCCGACAGAAGGTGCGGCACTCGCCATTTCCATTCTGGAAACCCTGGCTTCCGCAGGCGCATCCACAATCGCAACAACACATTATACCGAACTGAAAAAATTCGCCATATCCACTGAGGGCGTCGAGAACGCTTCAATGGAATTCGACGTTGAAACCCTTAGCCCGACCTACAAGCTGACAATAGGACTTCCGGGCAAGTCCAATGCATTTGAGATATCCAGAAAACTTGGTCTTCCTGATTCAATAACAGACCGTGCAGCAGATCTTCTTGAAGGAGGCGACATTGCCTTTGAAGATGTAATATCATCAATGGAAGAGGACAAGAAGAAGGCTGAAGCCGAGCGCGATGAGGCAATTGCCATCAACGCCGAGATGAAAAGGCAGAAGGAAGAACTGGAAATCCAGGCCAGGAAACTGGAAGAGAAGCGCGAGAAGGAGCTTGCAAAGGCAAGAGAAGAGGCCCGCGAAATAATCCGTGAAGCAAAAGAAACAGCTGAAGACTTCAGAGAAGAGCTTAAGGAAATCGCAAGGCTTGAAAGCATGGGCGAGAGAACAAAGCGCTTTGACGAGGGAAGACGCCGGCTCCGTGAAATCGAGAAAAAGAACAGAAACACCATCAAGCGTGAAACCAATGACAAGCCGGTGGATCCTGACAGCCTTTCACTGGGAGACAGAGTAAAGATTCTTACCTTCGGACAGAACGGTGAAATCTGTGAACTGCCTGACGATAAGGGCGAAATGCAGGTGCAGGTAGGCGCCATGAAATTCGGCGTAAACATCAAGGATATCATGCTCATAGACCAGCCGAAGAAGAGCGGCGGAAGAAGCAAATCATCCACATACGGAAGCATGTACCGTGAAAAGGCAAAAACCGTGTCGACTTCCATCGATGTAAGGGGAAAAAACCTTGACGATGCAGTAATGGATGTGGAAAAATATATTGATGATGCTTTTATCTCCGGATTGCCTGAAGTAACAGTAATACACGGCAGAGGAGAGGGCATACTGAGCAAGGGCCTGCGAGCTCAGCTCAGAAAAAACAAACATGTTAAGGAATACCGCAGAGGCGGGTTTGACGAAGGCGGAGACGGAGTTACCGTCGTAAAGCTTAAATAAGGAGACGAAAATGATTAACTACAAAGAAAAGATTGCAGACCTGATCGCACCACAGGTTGAGGGACTTGAAAAGGAAGAGATTCTGGACATAATTGAGCTGCCGGCAGACAGCAGCATGGGGGACTATGCATTCCCTTGCTTCAAGCTGGCAAAAATACTGAGAAAGGCACCGCCTATGATAGCAAAGGGCATTGCAGAAGCAATTGCAGACGACCCAATGTTTGAAAAGGTTGAACAGGTAAACGCATATGTGAACATGTTCATTTCAAAGGCCGAATTTGCCGGAGACGTTGTTGCGGAAGTAATAGCAAAGGACGAGGACTTCGGAAAGAGCGACATGGGACAGAACAGACCTGTTATCGTTGAGTACTCATCACCTAACATTGCAAAGCCTTTCCACATCGGTCACATCAGAAGTACAGTAATCGGTGCTTCAATTGCCAAGATTTATGATTACCTGGGATTCGATGTAATCAGAATCAACCACCTTGGTGACTACGGAACTCAGTTCGGAAAGATGATTGTTGCATACAGACACTGGGGAAACAAGCAGGACGTTATCGATTCACCAATCAAGACACTGCTTGGCTACTATACAAAATTCCACGTTGAGGCAGAGAAGGACCCTTCACTGGAGGACGAAGCCCGTGCAACATTCACCAAGCTTGAAAACGGCGAAAAGGAAGAGACAGAACTCTGGCAGTGGTTCAGAGATGAATCCCTCAAGGAATTCAACAGAGTATATGACATGCTGGGAATCACTTATGATTCATATGCGGGCGAATCATTCTATTCTGACAAGATGCCTCGTTTCGTTAAAGAACTGGAAGAAAAGGGCCTCATGGAAGAGGACGAAGGCGCTCAGCTTGTAAGACTTGATGAATACGGCCTTTCACCTGCACTGATTACTAAATCAGACGGCTCAACTCTCTACATCACAAGAGACATTGCAGCATCAGTTTACAGAAAAGAAACATATGACTTCTACAAGAACATCTACGTTGTTGCATCACAGCAGAACCTCCACTTCCAGCAGTGGATTCAGATTCTCGAGCTCATGGGTTATGAATGGGCAAGAGACTGCGTACACGTTCCATTTGGCCTCGTAAGCCTTGAAGACGGAACAATGTCAACACGTGAAGGAAGAGTTGTATTCCTGGAAGACGTTCTCAACGGAGCAGTTGACAAGACAAGAGAAATCATAAAGGAAAAGAACCCTGACGCTTCACCTGAAGCAGTAGAGGAGGTTGCAAAGGCAGTCGGCATCGGCGCCGTAGTATTCAACGAACTCTCAAACTACAGAATCAAGGACTACGTATTCTCATGGGATCACGTACTTAACTTCGAAGGCGAAACAGGCCCGTACGTTCAGTACACTCATGCACGTGCATGCAGCGTTCTGCGCAAGGCAGGCGATGATGTGGTTGCTAAGGCAAAGGCAGGCTTTGACCCTTCATACCTTACAAGTGACAGTGCACACGCACTTTCAACACTTCTCTATCAGCTTCCTGACGTTATCGTAGAGGCCGGAGAAAAGTACGAACCTTCAATCGTAACAAGACACATTGTTGATATAGCACAGGCATTCAACAAGTTCTATCATGATGAGCACATTCTGGTTGATAACGAAGACGAAAAGGTTGCCAAGGTTGCAATGGTACTCGCCGCAAAGGCAGCAATTAGAAACGGCCTGGATATTCTTTGCATGAAGGCACCGGAGAAGATGTAATCGCATGAGATACGAAGGAAACATTTTCAGACCTCCAAGTGAGGCTTACAGTTATCTGCTGCAGGTTACAATCGGATGCACACACAACAAGTGCACCTTCTGCAGCATGTACAAAGACAAGAAATTCCGTGTCAGAAATCTTGACGAGGTTTTGGAAGACCTTGAGATGGCACGAAGAACATATCGCAGGGTTAACAGAATCTTTCTGTGCGACGGAGATGCGCTGGCACTGGCAAACAGAAAACTCATTCCAATACTGGAAAAGATCAGGGAGCTGTTCCCTGAATGTGAAAGAGTGACAGTGTACGGACGTGCAACAGATGCACTTCACAAAACCGACGAAGAGCTGCGCGAGCTTTTTGAGGCAGGAATCACCATGGTTTATCTTGGTGCAGAATCAGGAAGCGACAAGGTGCTTGCAGACATCCACAAGGGCGAAACGCGCCTGCAGCTCATTGATGGAGTTAAGAAGATTGAAGCCTGCGGCATGCAGTGTTCCGTTACATTCATTTCCGGTCTCGCCGGAAAGGACGGGTGGGAAGACCATGCCATTCAGACGGGAACCATGATTACAGAAATGAACCCGTCCTATGTGGGACTTCTGACACTTATGGTTGACCCTAATGTACCGATTGCCGAGGAGATAAGGAGCGGAAGACTGAAGCTTCTCTCACCGGAGGAGGTAATGGCGGAAACCCTGCTTTTGCTTAAGAATGCCAATGTGTCGAAGACCTGTGTATTCAGAAGCAACCATGCATCAAACTACCTGTCACTTCGCGGAAACCTGCCGGAGGACAAGGAGAACATGCTGGCTCTGCTCAGAGAGGCCATGGACAATCACGACATGTTTAAGGATGAAAGATTCCGTGCATTATAAAAGGAGATAAGATGAGTACTATTAAAAACAGAAAACTGCAGAAGCAGCAGGTAATCCATGAAGAGGACAAGACTTTTCTTCAGAACATAGGTGTTACAAGAACAGTTGAAAGACCTCGAGAGGAATCGGATATTCAGCTGAGAGAGGACAGAATCGGAAGATACTTCAGAAAGTATCTTAACAAGTTCGTATTTGTTGAATTCTCCGAGGATTTCATGTCAAAGAACAAGGCCGGCGATCTTATGAGAGGCGTGCCTATTCCACTTAGAAGAAAGGAAGTAAAGGACTTTGCAGGAGGCGAGGGAATCGACTTCCTGGTACTGGCTGAAAACATGACCTGGGTAATGGGCTGCGATCCTCACTTCAAGCACACAGCTGATTACGTTGCAATTCTGTCAAAGCTCTATAACAGAAAGCTCTATGAAGGAATGCTGAAAGAAGGAAGAGACGCTGCAGAACAGGGCGAAATGGATAATGCCTGCATTCACTTCAGAGCAGCACTCTGCATGCAGTTTGACTATATGCATGCAATGTATTCATATGCCCGTGCATGCCGTGTAATGTACGAAAACAGCAGGAATGAAGAATATATCGGAAGATTCAAGGCAGAAGCTCTTGACTGGTTCGAACTGCTTACGGAAACTCATCCTAGATTTGCCATGGGCTATTACTATCTGGGTTACTCATATCTCAACATGGGACTTTATGGCAAGGCTCAGCTGGCATGGCAGAACTTCCTCAAGTTCACTAGAAACAGTAAAGACCGAAAGGAGATCAACAAGAGACTTACTCAGATTGCTCACCCGGTTACAATAGAAGACGGCTGCCTTAAAATTGGCAGCGGAAGATATGAAGAAGGCATAGACATCCTTGAACCTTACCTGCAGAGTCAGTTCAAGGACTGGTGGCCACTCCATTACTATCTCGGTCGTGGATACGTTCAGGCAGGCAGAACCGGTGAAGCTGTTGCCGAGTTCAAGAAGGTGCTCATGGCTAACGGCAGCCATCTCGAAACAATGAGAGAACTTCTCGCCATTTATGAGGAAGAAGACGACAGAGAAAACATCAAAAAGTACTCAGAAAAGATTAAGCTCATTGAAGAAGCACAGGCTAAAGAACAGGCCAAGCTCC
>JAUNIQ010000012.1 GCA_030535275.1 Bacillota bacterium
ACTTTTTAGGAGATTACTATGGAAGACTGGTTTGCTGTTAAGAAAAAAGATGTGATTGCTGAACTTGAAAAAAGAAAAGACCGTCTTCCTTGGGGAGAGCACCCGGATGAGAAATACAGATGCCTTATCTTTTGGGAAGAGGGGGCAATACGCATGTGTGTAGATGAGTATTATGAACTCGATGTCGATACATATGAGTGTCTGCGATATTACACAACATTCATAGGAGATAAAATCGAAGATTATAATAATCTTTCAGAGGATGAGATGGCGTCACTAGCTTATGGTGCGTGGTGCTCAGGAGCCAGGTAAACCTCAGTTTGCCGAGATGATACAAAATCAGACAATTTTTCTCATCTTCGGGTGGTGAGAACAAATTATAAATTTGTACTAATCCACACTCTTACAGCTTTTGAGCAGTCCTTAAAAAATTAATTATCCACACTTTAGTTTAAATAACCAAATAAAAAATGTGACAGCAGCACTCGTCTGTACCGTCACATTTTCCCCAGTTCCATTCTCTTCATGAGAAGATCCCCGTTCACCTTAAGCCATTTGTGCCATTTCCTGTATTCGGGATACACCCGCAGGACCTCGTCGTAGAAGCGCTTTGAATGGTTCATCTCTTTCAGGTGACACAGTTCGTGCACTACTATGCTGTCAATGACTTCAGGCGGTGTCAGCATAAGCAGGCAGTTAAAGTTCAGATTGCCCTTCGTCGAGCAGCTGCCCCACTTGGTCTTCTGACTCCTTATGCTTATCCTTCCAGGGACAACGCCTACAATCGGCGCGTAGTATTCAACACGCTGCGGGATTATGCGCTTCGCCTCAGCTGTAAGGGCCTTAATGTCTTCAGGCCCAAGTGCTCCGCACTCGGCGGCTGCATTTCGGGTTTCTTCCATGCGCCTTTCTGCCTTTGCAATCCATGTGGCATTTTCACGTATGGTCCGTTCTATATCTCTTTTTCCGGCCCCATATGGTACCCGTACAAGAAGGCCCTCCGATGTCATCTGAAGGCCTATTGTCTTTCGTGAACTTCGCTTTATCGTGTATTTCATCGTATTAATCCTGCTGAATCTGCAAAAAGAAAAAACCCAGAGCCACCACTCCGAAGAACTCTATCCTAAAATTTCAACCAGCTCCCCAAGCTTCCTTATATCATAATCTATGCGCAAATCATCGGGCGCATCCAGCCCCTCCGGATTGTACCAGCATGTGATAATTCCCCCATTGTTTCCACCCTTCATGTCGCTGGTCAGGGAGTCTCCGATTATCATGGCCTCATCCATGTCCACTCCGGTTCGTTCAGCCACCACATCAAAGAACTCACGCGCCGGCTTCTCGAATCCCACTTCCTCAGATATGAAAACATAATCAAATATATCTGCAAGACCCGATGCCTTGAGCTTTTTGTCCTGGGCAATTTTTGTTCCGTTCGTGACAGCGCACTGAATAAATCTGTCTCTCAGTTCTCTGACCGTCTCAAGGGCATTTTCGTGAAATACAATAGTATCTCCCAGACGGATCTGATATTCGCTGTTAAAGTCCTCGGCAACAGTAGCATCAATTCCGTGCTTTCCGAAAAACTCGTGAAACCTGCCCACGAGGATCTCATGCTTCGTCATCTCGCCGCGCTCCAGCATCTTCCAGTACTTCCTGTTTATCTCCGAATACTCGGCAAGCATTTCGTCACTGCATTCCCCAAATCCGAACTTCTCGAAGCAGGCTCTTATTGCCACTCTTTCAGCAGCCAGAAAATCCAGCAGTGTTCCGTCCACATCCCAGAGGAGCATCTTTATCTGTTTATTATCTTTCATGCCAGCACCCATTATTCTTCCTCCTATACATATCTGCATATGTATTCGTTCATCTTAATGTCCCAGTCTCTTTCACTGTAAGGCCTGATTGTTGCAATAATTGCCTCTTTCTCATCATTTGAAAGATTCTTCATGTCCTCCGGCCCGTAGGCTCTCAGAGTTCTTCTTAAAAGCTGGAACAGTCTTCTGTCATCTGCCGGCATTTCAAGATAGCCGTCTATTTTTTCAAGCAGGGTTTCTCTGTGAGCAATCAGGCCGTCAATATCCTGCAGAAGATTAATCATGTGATCGCTCTTGATCGCCGTATCCGGCGCCCTGTCTGAAAGCTCAATGACTCTTCTGATTTCACGCACCTTATCGTCGTCGCTGCACAGCTCAAACAGACCATCCCGCCAGTCGGCATAAAGCTCGGTTCCGGGCTTTATGGCTGCCGTTCTGATTCTTACAAAATCAGGACCGACCTCGTTGATTACATGGGCGGTTCCCTCAGCATTATCCTGAGAAAGGTCCTTGCCGCCGACTCCCGGCATGAAGTATATGCTCAGTTCAATTCCGCCGGTCTTTACCGCTTTTCCTGCAATAATCTGCTGGGCCTGAGTGACACCCTTGTTGATTCTCTCAAGCACTGCGTCCGAGCCCGTTTCATATCCTGAATGTATGCGGTCGAGTCCCGCCTCCTTCAGTTCCGCGAAGCCTTCTGCACTGGTTTTGCTTAAATTCTCCGCTCTCCCGTAGGAAGTGATCCTCTTTACCTGCGGGAAGACCTGTCTGAGATACCTGAGAACATCCGTAAGTCTGCCGCTTGATAGGGCCGTCGTGTTCCCGTCCTGCAGGAATACGTTCTCGCCTCCCGAAAGAAGCCAGTTGGCAACCATGTAATAGCACTGTCGCTCATCATCGTCAGTAAGCGATGCCAGTTCCTCATTGAGCGCCGGAATGTCCCATACGGGATGCTCGTGCTTCTTTATGCGCTCCGCCCAGTATGCGATATTATCTATGTCCTCTTTTATGCTGTCGGCAGAGTAGGCCCTGAACTTTGTATGTCTGTAGAGCTGACAGAACCTGCACCTGTTCCAGGTGCAGCCGTTTGTTACCTGTATGAGGAGGCTGTTGGCCTCACTTGGCGGTCTGATCGGACCGATTCTGAATGCTCTGTTTTCCATTTCCGTATTTCGTTTTTTATCGTATGAATTGCCTGTACTATTTTACCATAACTGTATCGGCAGGTCATACAGGCTCAATGAAAAACCCGAAACCCACACGGCATTACCGGTGAATTTCGGGTCATTTTTAATGGTTTTTATGAGAATGCTATCAGATAGAAACTGCTAATTAGCCTTCGATTGCAATGTATTTAGGCTCTTCCGGCAGAGCCGGTTTTTCCTTCGGCACTGACAGTGTCAGCACTCCGTTTTCAAATTTAGCCTTTACATCATCTTCAGTAATCCCGTCCCCTACGAAGAAGCTTCTTCTCATTGAACCTGAATATCTTTCTTTTCTTATCAGCTTTCCTGCTTCGTCCTTTTCTTCTGTCTCCGAACCTTTAACTGCTTCGATTACGAGATATCCATCCTTCACCTGAGCCTTAACGTCTTCCTTGGCGCATCCCGGCATGTCGATCATCAGGTCGTAGCCTTCTTCGCCTTCTCTGATGTCGGTCTTCATGAGACCGAACTCTTTTCTTCCTGCAAAGCACTTTTCCATGTCAGGGAAGAGCCCTTCAAAAAAGTTGTCTGCAAATCCTCTGTATACGTTTGGTAACATCATAGTATCCCTCCTTTATTCATTAATTCTCTATGTGTCCCTTTTGATGATGCAACTATATCACAGTTTTTAGCACTCGTCAATAGAGAGTGCTAACAAAAATCAGATTTTTTTTCGCAAAAGCAATAAAAAACAGGCCCGCAGCTTAAACGCGAGCCTGCCTTTGCATTATCTAGATAAATACCTTGTCTATGTTTCCGGAGTTTGTCAGATAAACCATTGTGGCGTAGTTCAGGTCGAATTCCAGAACGTCGCCGACCATGATTTCCTTGCCCTGGTCCGCCAGAGCCTGGATGTCCAGAATTGTGTGGTCAGATGAGGCGCCCATAATCTGAATTCCCTGCATTCTCGGAAGCAGTTCGCCCGGATTACCGTAGTCGCACTTGCCCAGTCCCAGCAGGGCTCTCTTCCTGATTCCCCTGTCCTCGTACTGAACCTGATGTCCGAAAGCGTCAAATCCGATTTCCCCAATCGGATGTGAAGGCTTGTCCTTGACCTCGATTACCTCGGCACGAAGTGTGAATACGTCCTGGTGCATGTTGCTGCAATCATATCCGTACAGTGTAGGCAGGTCATATGCCAGGAGAATTCCTTCTCCGATTCTCAGCATGTTGATTCTCTCAGGGAGGTTTCCATCCATGATTCTCATGAGGGAGGTCGTTGCTCCTCCTGAGATGATTTCCAGTTCTCTGCCGATTCTCGCTTCAATTTTTTCTGCAACGTCAACCAGCTCCTGGAGCTTCTCTGTTGTGGCCATTATTGAACCATAGCATCCAACGTTAACACCAACGCCTGCCAGGTGCAGGTTCTCGAGCTCATTCTCTACGATTTCCGCAACGTCGGTCATTTCTTCCTTGTCCCACCAGCCTTCTCTGAGATCGCCCAGGTCGGCCATGAGGATTACATTGTGAATCTTGTTCTGGGTTCTGGCATGCTTGTTAAGAGTTCTCAGCGTGGACAGCTCACTGTTAAGGCTGTACTCGCATATTCTAACCACGTCTTCCGCTTCGCTGATCATTGGAATTCTTACCATGAGAAGAGGTGTCTGAATGCCCTGTTCCTTGAGCTCTGCCAGTTGCTCAAGTCTTGATGATGCCATGTACTTTACCCCTGCTCTCTCAAACTGTTCCACGCAAGGGAAAAGACCTGTGCATCCTTTGATTACACCTGCGATTTCAACGCCCTCCCTGGCGCACATTCTCTTAACAACCTCAATGTTATGTCTGAGCTTGTTAAGGTCAACAATCAGTTTCGGGTTTCCCGGTTTAACATATGCCATGGTTCCACCTCCGGAACAATTATTCTTCAGCCTTGTTATCTTCGTTGAATCTGATGAGCTTTGATGATGTATTGTGAACGAAGTCTCTCTTTCTGTGGATGATCTTTCTGATCATTCTGTATGCAGGAGCATCAGCGTTGATCTTGTCAACCTCTTCCCAGAGAAGCTTCATTACATCGTCTTCTGTATATTCGTCGCCCAGTACTTCTGAAAGCTCTTCAGCATCAGTCTTGATTGATGCAACGATCAGAGTATCCTTTCCGGTTGCCTTTGTATCTTCAAATACGAATGATTCTACAACGAACGGAATGAGTCCCAGGAGATATTCCAGTTCTTCAGGATATACGTTCTTGCCGTTCTTCGTAATGATTACGTTCTTGGCACGGCCTGTCAGATATGTGTAGCCGTCCTTGTCGATGTATCCCAGGTCGCCTGTGTGGAACCAGCCCTCTGAATCCAGAACCTTGGCTGTCTCCTCAGGATCCTTGAAGTATCCCAGCATGAGGTTAGGTCCCTTGATGCAGATTTCACCGATGCCTTCTTCGTTTTCATTGATAACCTTAATCTCCTGTCCAGGGAAAGGTACTCCTACTGAACGTGAGTTAGGTGCATCCTGCGGATTGAATGCTCCCATTGGAGCCGCTTCAGTCAGACCGTAGCCCTGCAGTGCATTGAATCCGAAGTCCTGAAGTCCGTCGAGGATTTCAGGGTCAATCTTTGCTCCGCCACAGATGAGAGTCTTCATTCTGCCGCCGAAGATGTCTCTGATTTCTCCGAAGAATTTGTTGCCCAGGTCCAGACCAACCTTCTTGGTTACTCTGTTAACCTTGATTACGCTCTTCAGCATCTTTTCCTTACCCTGCTTGCGAACGTTCTTCCAGATTGTGTGGTAGAGCTTTTCGTAAAGAGCAGGTACAGCCAGCATCATTGTCGGGCGAACTTCCTTCAGGTTCTTTGTAATGTACTTCAGTCCCTGACAGAATGCCACGGATGAACCCTTGTACAGTGCCATCAGGAAGCAGCATGTGCATTCATATGTATGATGCAAAGGCAGGAATGACAGGTAACAGTCTTCTTCCATCAGGTCAAATGTTGTAGGAGCAATCATCAGCTCTGCACATACATTCTGCTGAGAAAGCATAACTCCCTTAGGCTTTCCTGTTGTTCCGGAAGTGAAGATGAGAATGCTCATTGCTTCATTGTCAACTTCGTTATCAACCCAGCGAGTGTCTCCTGCTTCAACCTTTTTCTTGCCTTCTTCTTTTATTTCTTTCCATGAATATACGCCGTCTTCTTCAGCTTCGGAATCCATGCTGACCAGAATTTCCAGAGGAGTGTCGCCGTCAGCCTTCATCTGCTTGAATACATCCAGATGCTTCTTGTCGAATACTACAGCTGAAGCTTCGGATCTCTGAATCTGGTTCTTCAGTTCTTCTGCGTTCAGTTCCTTGTCAAGCGGAACGATGCAGCCGATACCGCAAACAGCAACGTATGTTGTACACCACTGATAGCAGTTAGGTCCTATTACGGCAACTCTCTTGCCTGCCAGATTGTGGTCGAGCATCCATGTTCCCAGACCGCTTTCATCAGCCAGAGCTTCCTTGTAAGTGATTGTCTCGAATTCTCCCTTAGGATTCCACTTCTGCAGGTAACATACATTGTCTCCATAGAGTTCTGTACTTGAAACCATCAGGTCCTTAACATCAGTGATAGGTCTTGATTCCTTGCACTTTACTATTGGACGAGGGTCATTGTCTACGTATGAAACAATTTTCTCCGCCCATTCAATTGCTTTCTTTCTGCTTTCAGTCATTTCTACCATTATTCAAGTTCTCCTTTCAGATACTTATCAGCAATTTCTGCAGCATCTTCAACGCATCCGTCACAGCTGCGCAGCACTTTTCCTGTTTCAACGCCCTTAATCTCCTTGCAGATTACGGAGCCGTTCTTTTCCTCAAAGGCCTTAATCATTTTCTTTGACGCCTTGTAGCTTGCTTTCTTGCTTGCAGGAGCGTCTGTGTTTCCGTCAGATTCCTTTATGCCTGCAATGGCAGTCATGGCGCTTACTGCACCACATGTTCCCATGCATCCCATTCCGAATCCGAATCCCTCCATTACTCTGAAGAGTTCCCTTTCTTCAACTCCCAGATCTTCTGCAAAGACACAGGCCACACTTTGCGCACAGTTGTAGCCATTGTGATGGTTGTCCAATGCTTTCTTTACTTTTTCATTCATTGTTTTGTCCTCTTTAGTTAGTTCGCCTAACTGTTTGAATTTATACCATTATTTATTGTATTTGTCAACAAGTATCCTTGCCACATACACTCCGCTTGCGGATGCCTGTGACAGTGAATGGGTTACTCCGGAACCGTCACCCAGTGCGTAAAGGTTAGGAACCGAGGTTTCCAGATTTCCGTCAACCTTTACTACTGAATTGTAGAACTTGACTTCTACTCCGTAGAGGAGAGTGTCTTCATTGGCCGTTCCCGGTGCAATCTTGTCCAGTGCGTAAATCATTTCTATTATATCGTCCAGCTGACGCTTAGGTATTACCAGTGAAAGATCACCGGCAGTTGCCTGCAGCGTTGGCTTGGTGAAGCACTTCTTCATCCTTCGCTCACTCGAACGACGTCCCTTTACCAGATCTCCGAATCTCTGAAGGAGAACACCTCCGCCCAGCATGTTCGAAAGCTTGGCTATTGACTCACCGTATTCGTTACTGTCATCAAAAGGTTCAGTGAAGTTGTTTGAAACCAGCAGTGCGAAGTTGGTGTTTTCCGTGTGCAGTGAAGGGTCATCGTAGCTGTGACCGTTTACTGTTACGATTCCGTTTGTATTTTCCGATACTACTTCGCCATATGGGTTCATGCAGAAGGTTCTTACCAAATCGTTGTACTTGTCTGTCTGGTAGATAATCTTACTTTCATATACGTCATCGGTAATGTGCTTGAACACTTCCGCAGGAAGTTCAACTCTGACGCCGATGTCAACTCTGTTCTTCTTCTGCTCAATACCGAACTTGTCACATACGGTTGAAATCCACTTTGATCCGGATCTGCCTGTTGCCAGAACCAGATCCTTACATCCGAATTCTTCTCCCTTGTCTGTTACAACAACGAAGGAACCATCTTCTTCTCTTGAAACGTCGACTATTGTTGTGTGGAACTGCATTTCAATCTTGTCTTTGCTGTAGTCGTACATCTTGCCCAGGATTCTTACGTTTCTGTCTGTTCCCAGGTGGCGCACCTTTGCCTCCAGCAGATGCAGATCGTGCTTCAGACATTCAGTCTTCAGTTCGCTGCTTGCTGTTGAATAGAGCTTGGCATCTGCTCCGCCCATTCCGCAGAGAACCTGGTCAACGTATTCCATCAGGTCCATGGCTTCGTCAATTCCCACGTACTGATGCAGATCTCCGCCGAACTGAGTTGTGATGTTGTACTTGCCGTCTGACAGAGTGCCTGCTCCGCCGTATCCGTTCATGATATGGCATGGATTGCACTTTACGCAGGTTTCCGTTACGCCGCGCTTAATCGGGCAGACCCTTTCCTCAAGGCTGCCGCCCTTGTCCAGAACCAGCACGCTTGCGTCTATGTCCAGATTTGCCAGCTCATAGCTCATGAATACTCCGGCAGCTCCGGCTCCAACAATTATGATATCGTATTTTTTCATTTCAGTTCCTCCAGTATTTCTTTTATCAGAACGCGTTCATCCATGTCGTATTTAACGCCGTTAATTTCCTGATATGTCTCGTGGCCCTTGCCGGCGCAGATAATGATATCTCCCGGCTCCCCGTTCTCGATGGCGTATTTCATGGCATCTTTCCTGTTGATTATTTCGACGTACTTGCCGTCTGTTTTCGATATGCCCATTTTAATGTCATCTATTATTGCCTGTGGGTCTTCGTTTCTCGGATTGTCGCTGGTGATGATTGTCAGGTCTGCCATGCGTCCCGAAACTTCCCCCATTTCGAAACGTCTGTCGCGTGCCCTGTTTCCTCCGCAGCCGAAAACCGTAACCAGTCTGTGCGGATTATATTCACGCAGTGTGCTGAGCAGACTTTCAAGTGCCATGGCGTTATGAGCGTAGTCTATCATCAGCGAGAAATCATCGCTTACCTTGATGAGTTCAACTCTGCCCTTTACCTGCACATCCTTAAGCGCACTTACAATTGCTGCAGGCTCAACATCAAAGTGTCTGCAGATGGCGATTGCCGTAAGTGAATTGTAAACGCTGAACTTGCCCGGAATGTCGATTTCAACAGGGAAGTCCATCATTCCTCTAACGTCATATTTAATGCCCAGGTAGCCCGGTCTTGATACCAGCTCCATGTTTTCGGCACGAAGATCCTTTGCCGGGTCTATGTCTGCCTTTGCATTATCTATTCCGTAGGTTTCTATTTCACAGCCTGCGCCTTCGACAATCTGATTAAAGTGCTCGTCGTCTCTGTTTACTATTCCGACTCTGCACTGATTGAGCAGCATTTTCTTGCATTCAAGATAATGCTCGAAATCTTTGTGCTCGTTTGGTCCGATGTGGTCAGGTTCAATGTTGGTAAAGATTCCGTAGTCGAATGTGAAGCCCGCTGTTCTGTGGAGCATGAATCCCTGTGAGGAGGCTTCCATTACTACTGCGTCGCAGCCGGCATCGGCCATCTGTCTGAAATATTTCTGCACCAGATAGCTTTCAGGCGTCGTGTTTGCAGCCGGGATGCTCACGTCTCCCCATGTTGCTTCTATTGTTCCGATGAGTCCGACCTTGTGACCTGTCTTCTCCAGAATTGACTTTACCATGTAGGTGGTTGTGGTCTTGCCCTTGGTTCCGGTGATTCCTATGGTCTTCAGTTCTCTTGCAGGGTGTCCGAACCATGCCGCCGAGATGCATGCCAGTGCGTATCTTGAATCCGGCACCTTGATGACTGTCGGTCCCTCAACGTCGACCTCTTCTTCAACAACCAGAACGGCGGCTCCTGCCTTTGCAACATCGCCTGCGAACTTGTGGCCGTCAACCACTGCCCCGCGAACGCATACAAACAGGCATCCTTCGGAGGCCTTTCTGGAATCCAGAACAATCTGACTTACTTCAGTGTTAAGATTACCGGCAACAAGGTCATATTTTAAATCTTTGAGCAATTCAGCTAGTAACATTTTTTCTCCTTCTAAATGACAACATTAATACATAATATATTATAGCTTACTTGCCTGTAAAAAACAAATGGAGCTGCTGCTCAATGCATTCAGCTCCATCTTTTTGATCTATCATTTTCATGTATTACTGCTTTCTGCGTCTCTGTGTGATCAGCGCAAGTATCCCGCCGCAGACAGCTGCAGCTGCCAGCATTATTGCCAGAAATACTCTTGCGTTATCGCCTGTCATTGCACCATGGCCCTTATGCTTATTGTTCCCCTTATCTTCTATCCACTGAGCATACAGTGTGAGACTGTGTCCTGGCTTTGCGAGATCTATTACATCTTCTCCGTCAGCAAAGCTCCTGCTGTGCCCATCCTTCGTAACGCTCCATCCTGCAAACTTATATCCCTTTCTCGTAAAGCAGTTCAGATTAAGAGGGAAAACACATCCGCTGTACATTTCCTGCTCCGCCATAGTCCCTTTACCGCCATTAGCATCGAATCTGATGCTGTAGCTGTCGTGCTTCCACTGAGCAAATAACGTCGTTCTGCCATTTTCTGTTTTTACAAGGTTCATGACCTTCTGTCTGTCAGCATAGTTTTTTCCCGTTCCATCCGCTTCAGTATTCCATCCGGTAAAATGATGTGCCGGCATGTAATATTCATTCGGAGAAAGCTCCGACGAAACATCTCTGAAACACTCCTGCGGTATCATAAGTCCCAGGCTTCCATTATCGTCAAAATCTATGAAGTACGGATCCGGCGTCCATTGTGCATAGAGTGTGACCTCAGCTCCATCCTCTTTTGTCAGATCAATCACACTTTCGCAATCGCTATATGTCCTGCCCGCCCAGTTTTCTGTTAAAGTCCAGCCCTTAAAACTGTATCCTTCCCGTGCGAATCCGCATTTCTGCAGATTTTCTGCCACACCGCAGGTCATCTTCATGGAGTCTGTTTCCCCCTCAGCATCCTCAGCATTTTTCGCAAAGACAATAGTATATTCTTTCTGCCTTATGTTTGCGAATATATTGGTCCTGCCCTGAATCGTTAAAGTCTGAGATGCCTTCTTCGGATCATTATTCTCCCACTTGGGCTGAATTCCACTGGCGGAATATCTGTCAAAGGCATAATCATCATCTGCGATCGTTGTGCATATGAAAACTTTCGAGCCATCCGGCACTTTTTCAAGAGTCTGCGTATTTTCTGATGCCGCAGTCAGACTTTCGGACTGCTCTCTGCTCAAAGTGATTTCTGCGCTGTCGCTTCCCGGGCCATACGGCTGTGCTGAAACTGTGTAATAGTCGAGAACAGCAGCCCCGCCTCTTTCTTCGTCAATTTCAATTGTACGTCCCTCTGTATCATATCCGTCAATTGATATGCTGTATGTTCCTCCAGGCACAGCTTCTTTCTCATAGCATCCTGTGTCGCTGTTGTAGCAGAGATTCTTTATAATTGTCCCGGATGATGATGTGAGCCTTATTTTATTTTCCAGATTTGTTACGGGTTCCCCATCCTCGGTAACAGCAACCGACACTACAGAATCCGGGATCCATATTGCTGTCAATGTGTTTCCTTTTATTTCACCCTCTTCAAATGTACACAGGTTACAGACCTCTTCTTCGTCATCGTAGAAAGAACCGAATCCACCTGTTGTCCATCCGCCGAAGTGATATCCTTCTTTGCGGAACTCAAGGGATTCAGCAGACCTGAGATTCTCATGAACATTGTAGGTCATTTCCTGAGTCTTCTGCATTTCTCCTCCATCGCTGTAGGTCACTGTGTATTTTTTCGGTACCCAGTGAGCATACAGTGCTGCCGTATCACCTTCTTTGTCTGTCAGTCTGCATGCAATTTCAGAATCAACAAGAAATCCGCCTCCTCTGGTCTTGCTCCATCCTTCAAGCTCATACCCTTTCAGGCTCAACCTGTCCATAGGTAACTCTCTGGGAACTCCGTAACTCATATCATAGTCGCCAATAGAACCTGAAGGCTCCTCTGCTGATTCTGCCGGTTTATTCGAATCAAAATGAAGTTTAAATGATATAGGATATCTTAAAGCATATACCGATACACCATCCGGCTCATATCCACGATTCCAGTATCCGCCGGCGCCGGTATATCCATCAACATCGTCACAGAGTATTTTTTTATCTCGAACTATCAGCTGCGGGTCTGCAGCTTCCCAATCTAGAACGTAATCCTTTATATCCTTATATCCATTCACATTCGGCTCAACTATTATCTGAAGTTCTCTGAGTCCTTTTGCTGTCCAAGCACTGCCGTTACTGCCCTTGTCTCCATCCTTCAACGCTATGAGATTCACCTTTGTTGCACGGGCCAGGATCCCCTCTGACTTTGCTTCAACATTTCCGCAATATACGACATCGTCTTCATTGTCCTTCTTTACATCTGCGCGAAGGATACTGCTGCTTTCAGGGATATAAAACCATACAGTTCCATTATTATTCTCGCTGCCAGAGTCAAGAGTTTCTACATCCTGTAAACCATATCTGTACTCATTGCCGGTGATCTCCGTACTGCTTACAAGGCTGCCGATCTGACATCCTTCAAAGCCGGCCTTTGTCCAGAATACGTCAGGTCCGTTTTTTTCAGTCTTTGGACTGCCCCATACTCCATCCTTTGTACCGTCTCCGCATTTTATACTGCCTCCGCTTATAAACACATCGCATGGATCGTAGCTTGTCTTAAACAGCCCATAGGATCCTATGGCACCTACAGCTCCTGCACTTTTCGCTTCTGCCTTTGCTTCAATGGTCCCGCCGCTAATGGATATTGTTCCCATCTGTATCTCATCGACCTTATACCAGCCGGCGCCTGAAGCAGGTGCCATTCCACCGATAGCACTGTGGAACTCTGTACCTGTTGCATTAATATGTCCTCCGGAAATAACTATCGTATCCTTTCCATCAGGACTGCCTGCACCAATACCGCTGCCGCCTGTCGGCCACGCACTGTCCGGATTTATTGCTCCGCCCTTCGCTGTAACAGTTCCGCCGGTAATAACTACCGACGTTGCTCCATATGAACGTGTTGAACCGATTCCATATCCTTCGAAATCAGCATATGCCGTAACACTGCCCCCTGTTATTTTCACTGATGTGTCCATCGGGTTGGATGCGACAGCGCCTGAGCCGATGCCGCATGCCTTCACTCCTCCGCTGGCTTCAACGGTTCCGCCGTTAATGACTATATTAAGCGCACCCTTACCGTTACCTCCGCCTATACCGGCTGCACCTGATTCAACGCTGTCGCAGTGGGCGACTCCATCAACATATATGAGGCTGCTGCCGCCTCTGGCATAAACATTTCCTCCGTTAATAGTTATATTCTCAGCACCCGAAAGGTTGCCGCCGCCTATGCCGGCCCCCTCACCATAGCTAGCCCAGAAATCATCCTGTCTGCATCCGGTAGCCCTTACCGTCCCGCCGTTTATTGTTATATTTCTGGCAGTCCCCTTGTATGTTGTTCCGATCCCGGCTCCTCTTTCCTTTATCATCTGCCCGTTCTGATGGCGGTCCGAAACATTAGATGAGCTTGCCGTAATGTTTCCCCCGTTTATGGTTATCCCGTCAACATTGGCATTAGAACCGGCGCCTATTCCTGCGCCGCCCTTTGTTCCCCTGGCATTTACTGTTCCACTGTTAAATACAATATTGCCTGCAACATTCCCCGAGCCTCCCAGACATCCGATGCCTGGTGTTCCGGCACTGGAGTTCGGGACAGCATTTATTGTTCCCGGATTGTCAGGATTTTCCGTTTCAAATACCAGCTTCGTTTTAGGTGAATCCTTTCTTATGGCTGGGGCCCCCATATATGAAGCAAAATTATTTATCGACCCTTCCTTCGATACCAATGTAACGGTGCCGCCCTGGTCGTTTATGGTAATACTTCCTGTTCTTGACCCTACATTGGAATAAATTCCCGGACGAAGGTCAAGGTTATCAAGAATAATTGTTGCATTACTGCTTCCAACAACAACCCTGCAGTACTTGCTCGATCCAGTCAGACAGAATTCCCCGTCCTTATCTATTCTGACAGTTGTATTCTTCTTCGCATCGGAAACATTGTATGTGCCTCCCGGTTCCATGTTCACTGTATGCCATGGTGCAATTCCATACGAAAAAGAGACTGCACCCAGCATTGTACAGCACAGTGCAACGGCCGTTACTATTATTCTGCGCAGCAGATCTCTTTTCTTTCTCATCTTTATTCCTCCAGTCCGCACATTCATCTTCAAGCCTGTCAGTTAATTATACCAGCAAATTATTCTGATTGCCTCATTTATTAATAAGAGCGAATCACGTGTCATGTTATAATATTTTCATGAAACACTATGGAATCGGGCATTCAGTATTATTTCATTATTCCGATATAATAACGCACAACATCTTGTGTTTTTGTAGTATAATGATAATGGATGTATGTAAATAAACGCAGGGTTGGTTTTGCACCTCCCCGGAAAGGAAAAATAAATGATTAAAGTTGGTATCATGGGATACGGCAATCTTGGCCGCGGTGTGGAATGTGCTCTGAAACAGAGCCCTGACATGAAACTTGCTGCAGTATTCACACGCAGAAATCCCGAAGAAGTGAAAATTTTAAGTAAAGGTGTCAGTGTATACAGTGCTGACGATGCTGCCGCACATGCGGACGAGGTTGATGTGCTTATCATCTGCGGAGGAAGCGCAACGGATCTTCCTGAGCAGACTCCGAAGTACGCTGCTCTCTTTAATGTTGTTGACAGCTTTGACACACATGCACGCATTCCTGAGCACTTTGCCGCAGTGGATGCTGCTGCTTCTGCCGCAGGCAAAACTGCTGTAATTTCAGGTGGCTGGGATCCGGGAATGTTCTCCCTGAACAGAGTATATGCCGAAAGCATTCTGCCTGTAGGCGAAACCTACACATTCTGGGGCAAGGGCGTAAGCCAGGGACATTCCGACGCAGTTCGCAGAATTGACGGTGTAATTGATGCCCGTCAGTACACGATTCCTGTTGATGCCGCCCTCGAGGCTGTAAGAAGCGGTGCGGCTCCTGAGCTTTCTACAAGAGAAAAACACACAAGACTGGTATATGTAGTGGCAGAGGATGGTGCAGACAAGGCTCGCATCACAGAAGAAATCGTCACAATGAAGAACTACTTCGACGAATACGACACTACTGTTGAATTCATCGACGCCGATGAGATGGCCCGTGACCACAGCGGCATACCTCACGGCGGCTTCGTTATCAGAAGCGGCAGAACAGGCTGGGAGGAAGAGAACACTCACGTTGTAGAGTACAGACTTCAGCTCGACTCGAACCCTGAATTCACATCAAGCGTGCTGGTTGCAATAGCACGTGCCACATACAGAATGGCAGCTGCAGGTCAGTCCGGAGCAAAGACAGTATTCGACATCGCTCCGGCTCAGCTCAGCCCTAAATCACCGGAGGAATTACGTAAGGCAATGCTCTAAAAGAGGTAATGAAAATGGCAAGAAAATTTGATGTTAAAGGATCAATGGTCGCATTAATAACTCCATTCCACGAAGACGGAAGCATTAACTTCGACAAACTGGAGGAGCTTCTCGAGTTCCACATCGCAAACAAAACAGATGCGATTCTCATTCTGGGAACAACCAGTGAATCACCTACATTCACTGCAGAAGAAGACTTCGAAATCGTAAAGCGCAGCGTTGAGGTGTGCAAAGGCAGGATTCCACTCATGGCAAATGCCGGATCAAACTGCACCCGCACCTCATTTGAAAAGGCAAAGAGATTTGCTGATGCAGGTGTTGATTCCCTGCTCTGCATCTCCCCTTACTACAACAAGGCAAACAAGACGGGTCTCTACCACCACATTGCTGACGTGGCAGATTCCGTAGACATTCCGATTGTCGTCTACAACATCCCTGGAAGAACCGGCGTGAATATTCCGCTTGATGTCATGACCGAACTTGCAAAGCACAGCAACATCGCAGGCGTCAAGGAAGCAACCGGAGACATGAGCTACGTGGCCAAGCTTGCAAAGGCAACCCGCGGCATGGACTTCAACATCTGGAGCGGCAACGACGACATAACAGTTCCGATGATGGCACTGGGTGGTGCAGGCTGCATCTCAGTATGGGCAAATCTGCAGCCGGAAAAGACAGTTGAAATGACCCACTCATTCCTGGATGGAAATGTTCAGCACGCAATCGACATGCAGCTTGAATACATGACGCTCATAAATGACTTCTTCATTGAAGTCAACCCTATTCCTATCAAGGAAGCCATGAACATGGCCGGCATGGGAGTTGGCGGATTCAGAATGCCGCTCTGCGAAATGTCAGATGCAAACCGTGAAATCCTCAGAGCAGAAATGCAGAAGCTTGGCATAATCTAAGGAGATACTGGCATAGCCTAAGGAGACAGAAATGAAAGTAATGATAACCGGCTACGGCCGAATGGGAAAATTAATAGAGCAGACTCTCGAAGAGGCCGGCGACTCCGTCGTATCACGCATTGACATAGACAATGCGGCAGAGCTCGATACACTGGGAAAAGTTGCCGACGTAATAATGGATTTCAGCAATCCGTCACTGACCAATCAGCTGGTCGCATACGCGGATAGAACCGGAACTCCTCTGCTTAGCGGCACAACAAACATGACCGTTCAGCAGCATGAGGCAATGGCGAAGCTGGGTGAAAAGCTTCCTGTAATCTGGGCTTCAAATTATTCTCTGGGAGTAAACCTCTTCATGCACATACTTCCTCAGATTGCCGATGCTCTTGATGGATGGGACATTGAAATAACGGAAACCCACCACAACAAGAAGGTGGACGCACCGAGCGGAACAGCCAAGTCACTTGCTGACGCCATCGACCCTAAGGGCGCCTACGAAAGAGTATACGGCAGAAGCGGCAACTGCGGAGCTAGAACCAAGAAGGAAATCGGCATGCACGCTCTTCGCGGCGGTACCGTAACCGGCGAGCACAGAGTTGACTTCTTCGGAAACGACGAGGTTTTCGAAATCACCCACAAGGCAGGCAGCCGTCAGATTCTAGTTGACGGAGCAATCGGCGCAGCCAGAAAACTCATAACAAAAGAGCCCGGCCTCTACGATATGGAAACCCTGCTCTTCGGATAAACAGACAAATAAAAAGCTGACAGAGGGATATCCCTTCTGTCAGCTTTTTTGATATCTTTTTTACTGTTCAACTTCAACCAGATCTGCGTCTATCAGCTTTTCGAATTCTGCAATTGCCTTGTCGAATTCTTCGTTTGTAATATCGTCGATCAGTTCGAAGTCTTCTTCATACTCTTTGTATCCATAGATATACACTTCGCTTGTTCCCAGTGGATTCAGTGCGATGTAGTCTTTATCCTCAACATCGAATACACCCAGGATTCCGCATTCTTCCTCTTCACCATCGTCGTATTCCAGAGTGATGATATCTTCATCTTCGTATCCGTACATTTCTTTTTCTTCTGCCATGCTATTTCTCCTTTTTATTTGATATCGTAACTATACCATTACATTCTGAAAAACTCAACAATGTTTTCAGCGGCTGCCATATTCATTCCGTCTGCCTTTGCAAGTTCTTCTGCCGCTTCAGGCATTTCGCCCTCCGCAATTCTTCTTATTTCCTCCACGCTGCCGAACTTTTCGAGCAGTGCCCTTCTTCGTTTCGGCCCTATTCCCTCAATCTCATCGAGCACGGATTTCTCCACGCTTTTGCTTCTGAGTTTACGATGGTACTCGATGGCGAAGCGGTGAACCTCCTCCTGCATGTTCCCAAGATACTTGTAAAGCAAAGGCATATCGGCAAGCTCAATTTCCCGCCATTCCTCTTCACTGCTTTCATCATCCTTCGGCACCCTGAAGACCAGCGCTCTGGTCCTGTGATGATCATCCTTGACCATGCCCGCCACAGGAATATCAAATCCCGTTGCATCTATTACCTCAAGGGCCGTGCTAACATGACCCTTGCCGCCATCCATGAAAATAATATCCGGCAGAACTGCGAACTTGTCATCGCCGCTGAACACCCTCAGGAATCTTCTGGACAGAACCTCCTTCATTGATGCGTAATCATCCTGTCCCTTCACCGTTCTGACCTTGAACTTCCTGTAGCTCTGCCTGTCAGGCTTCAGTCCCTTGTAGACAACCATGGCGCCAACCGTATCTACACCGTTGGTGTTTGAAATATCATAGGACTCAGCCCTGAATTCTCTCCCGTCATATTCACCATCGCAGGCTCCCATTGCGACCAGAACATTCCATATCTGCTGTCCCAGGCTTTCCCGCCTCTCGACGTCTGCCTTTGCACGATCCTCTATAGTTCTGGCAAACTCCTTAACATCTGCCTGCGCCAGCCTGATCAGTGCCCTCTTCTCGCCCCTCTCAGGCTTCAGAATTCTCACATTGTGTCCCGCCTGATCACTGAGATACTGCTCCAGCAGCTCCCTGTCCTCAGGCAGCCTGCTCACCAGAATCTCCTTCGGGATATTCGGCATCTCCCCGTAATGCTGCCTCATGAACGCCGCCAGAACGTGCGCATCAGTCTCATCTATCGACTCGCTGACATCCATCCTGAAATGCTCCCTGCCAACAAGCTTGCCCCCGCGCACATTAAACACAACAACAAATGGGTCAGAAGAACCGACCCCCTGTCCCATTACGATGTCGGCTTCGCTGGCGTGGTGCAGAACTACGCGCTGGGTTTCGGAGAGGGCCTTTGCGGCTTCGATGTCGTCTCTGAATTCGGCTGCGTCTTCGTAGCGCATTTCTTCTGAGGCCTTTTTCATTTTCTGTTTCAGGGATGTCATGAGAGAGTTGTCGTGGCCTCTCAGGAAGTCCAGGGCTCCGCGCACGGCTTCTTCGTATTCTTCTCTGTCTGCCGCTCCCGTGCATACTCCCCTGCACTGTCCTATGTGGTAGTTCAGGCACGGTCTGAAGCCTTTGGCAAATGCGACCGTGCTGCATCTCTTGAGGGAGAAGCTTGAATTGAGAAGGTCAACGATTCTGTTAACGGCTCCAGCATCGCTGTAAGGTCCGAAGTACTGACCGCCGTCCTTATTTACAATTCGCGTTTTGATTACGCGGGGCCACTCTTCGTTTGTTACCTTTATATAAGGGTAGGTTTTGTCGTCCCTGAGCAGGATGTTGTACTTAGGTCTGTGTTTCTTTATCAGATTGCACTCTAAAATGAGCGCCTCCATTTCGCTGTCTACGGTAATGTACTCGAATTCAGCAATCTGAGACACCATGCTGCGCACCTTCGGCGCCATGTTCTTCTGCGACTGGAAGTACTGGCGAACGCGATTGCGCAGATTAACAGCCTTGCCAACGTATATTACATTGCCAAGCCTGTCTCTGTGAATATAAACCCCCGGGCAGTCCGGCAGTTTTTTGAGATTTTCTCTGATATCAAACATGCTTATTCCGTCGTTTTTTTCTTCTTTCTTTTAAGAAGCACGATTACAATTACTAATGCAAAAGCAGTAAATACAACAGCCACAAATACTGGAACGTCCTCGTCGGCAATTCCTATTCTGCTGAGAGGTCCGCCCTGTTCTGCAGTCTCCAGAGCAATCAGGTCCTGCCTTGCCAGTTCTCTTCCATTTTCATCTACGAGTACGGCACTTCCCAGCACGGTTCCGCTGCTTACCGGTGCCTTAATTTTTTCATTGTTAAGTTCTATTTTTATTTCGGTATTTTCAGATGCCTTGTAGTCCTTTGCAACCGTTGCCGCCAGATCATTTTCGGTGCCCAGGTCCACCTCTCGCAGAGATCCTTCTGTTACCTTCTGTTTGCCCAGCACTTTGCCGCTGCGGGCTGCGTAGTAGGTCTTGAAATTATCGAAGCCGTAGTCCCACAGCTTTATTGCATCATGGAATTTTGGTTCTTCATGAGATGCGTTCAAAACTACAACTATAAGATGTGTTTTGCCTCTTTCCGCATATCCCACAAAGCAGTCGCCTGCCGTGCTTGAATAGCCGGTTTTGATGCCTTTGCATCCGTCATATTTTAAAGGTGTTTTCACGCCATTGTATTCAAATTTTGTTTTGGTATCCCACAGACATCTGTTTGATGACTTGTGCTTTCTCTCTTTGGATTTATTGGTTGCCGGAATTGTCAGGCTTGGAGTTGACACTATTTCCGCAAATTCCGTATTCTTCATTGCGCCTGCCGATATTACAGCAATGTCGTATGCCGTCGTAATGTTATTGACCCTGCCCGGAGGATTAAGACCGTTTGGATTTGTGTAAACCGTATCCTTCGCTCCAAATTCTGCCGCCTTTTCATTCATCATTGAGCAGAATGTTTCTATGTCTCCGCCGGCAAGCTTGCCGAGAACTTCAGCCGCATCATTTGCAGACCATATCATCATCCCGTAGACAAGATTCCTGACTGAAATGGTCTCTCCCTTTTGCAGGTGCATTACAGAACCTTCCGTTTCGGGGTCAAACGATACAGTTACCTCTTGGTCCATGTCCAGATTATCCAGAACCACCAGGCAGTTGAGTATTTTCGTAATACTGGCAGGGTCGCGCTTCTCATAGGCGTTCTTTTCGTACAGCACCTCCCCCGTTTCCGCATCCATCAGTATTGCCGATGTGCTGTCCAGTTCAGGAGGCTGCTGTGTTTCCTCTGCCGTAGCAAAAGACGGCACTGCCCAGGTTATGGTCAGTGCCGCAATTAATGTCATAACTGTGATTACTTTTGTAAATCTCTTTCCCATTTACAGGTTAGCTCCTTATTTTTTTGCTTCGTAGTCCTTGAGAAATTCTACCAGAGCTTCAACGCCTTCCTTAGGCATTGCGTTGTAGATTGATGCTCTGAGTCCTCCAACGCTTCTGTGTCCCTTAAGGTTGTCCATTCCTGCTGCCTTTGTAGCTGCAACAACTGCCGCATCCTCATCGTCTGATCCTGTTACGAACGGAACGTTCATGAGTGATCTGTCTTCAGGAACAACTGATCCTGTGAAGAGTTCGCTGCTGTCCAGGAAGTCGTAGAGAACCTTTGCCTTTTCTTCATTTCTTCTCTGAACTTCTTCAAGTCCGCCGATGCTCAGCAGATACTTGAATACCTTGCCGCAGCAGTAGATATCCCAGCAGTTAGGAGTGTTGTACATTGAATCCTTTTCTGCGTGAGTCTTGTATGAAAGGTAAGTCGGGCAGAAATCAGGAACATCACCGATCAGGTCTTCTCTGATGATTACAACTGCCATTCCTGCAGGACCAACATTCTTCTGAACGCCTGCCCAGATTACGCCGTAATCTTCAACATTGCAAGGCTTTGACAGGAACATTGATGACTGGTCTGATACCAGAATCTTGCCCTTTGTGTTCGGAAGCTTTTTGAATGTAGTTCCGTTGATAGTTTCGTTTTCACAGATATATACGTAATCTGCATTGTCAGGAATGTCCAGATCGCTGCAGTCAGGAACGTATGAGAAATTCTTGTCTGCTGATGAAGCAACAACCTTTACTTCTCCATACTTCTTGGCTTCTGCAATAGCCTTCTTTGACCATGCGCCTGTTTCAACATAGCATGCAACACCGTTCTTCATCAGGTTCAGTGGAACCATTGCGAACTGAACTGTACCGCCGCCCTGTACGAACAGAATCTTGTAGTTGTCAGGAATGTTCATGAGTTTCTTCAGATCTGCAACTGCTTCGTCATAAATGCCAACGAATGCCTTTGATCTGTGGCTCATTTCCATGACTGACATGCCTGTGCCGCGATAATTCAGCACTTCTTCAGCGATTTCTTCCAGTACAGGTTCCGGCATCATTGCCGGGCCGGCTGAGAAATTAAACACTCTATCGTATTTCATTTGAGTCCTCCTTCTGTATGCATTGTAAACTCATAAATAAATCATAACATCTTCGATAAGTATATCACTAATCATGGTGGAAAAAAACATATTTCAGTGATACAATGATTTGTACATAGATAAATTTAATTATTATTTTGTTTAGCTATAAAAACTAAAAAATGAGGTGACTTAAATGTTCAAGATTGGTACTTTTAACAAAATCTCACCGGTTGGACTTAATAAGCTGACTGACGCTTACGCACTGGTTGAGAATCCTGACGAAGCTCACGGTATTATCCTGAGAAGCTATGACATGCATGAAATGGAATTCTCAGATAATCTTCTGGCAATCGGAAGAGCCGGCGCAGGTACAAACAATGTTCCTGTAGACAGATGTGCAGAACAGGGAATCGTAGTATTCAATGCTCCGGGAGCAAATGCAAATGCAGTAAAGGAGCTGTGCATCTGCGGAATGATTCTGGCAGCACGTAATGTTCCTGAAGGATACACATGGGCAAAGACTCTTAAGGGCAGCGAAGGCGTTGGCAAGCAGATTGAAAAAGGCAAAGGCCAGTTCGCCGGAACAGAAATCATGGGCAAGACTCTCGGTGTAATCGGTCTCGGCGCAATCGGCAGACTGGTTGCAGATGCAGCTATCGGCCTTGGAATGACTGTAATCGGCTATGATGCCTTCCTGACTGACGCAGTTCGCGACATGCTTAACCCTGAGATTACAGTTGTTGACGACCTGGCTAAGCTCTATCCTGAGTGCGACTACATTTCAATTCACGTTCCTGCAAATGACGCAACAAAGGGAATGATGAATGCTGAAGCTTTCGCACAGATGAAGGACGGCGTAATGTTCATGAACTTTGCTCGTGACAAACTGATGAACGATGATGACCTGCTGGCAGCTCTGGAATCAGGCAAGGTTGCAAAGTACGTTACTGACTTTGCAGATGACGCAGTTCTCAATGCTGATCATCCCGGAATCATCGTACTTCCACATCTTGGAGCTTCCTCAGAAGAAGCTGAAGACAACTGCGCAAGCATGGCAGTATCCCAGGTTATGGATTACATCGAAAACGGAAACATCATCAATTCAGTTAACATGCCAAGAGTATCCCTGGGCAAGAAAACATGTCCAAGACTCTCAGTAATCTGCAAGGCTAATGCAGCAGCAGACGTACTGGCAAAGGTTGCTGAACTGGAACTCACTAATGTTGCTTCCGGAACACGCGGAGAATACTCCTACATTCTGGCTGACCTTGGCGACAAGAAGGCAGACCTCAAGATTGCAGGCGTAATCAAGGTTAGAGTAATCGAATAGTAGTAATTGAAAATCAAAGAGGCCCGTCAGGGCCTCTTTTGGCAATAGTATGACAAAGCAACTCAAAGTAAACATATTTGCATTCATAACAGTTCTTTTCTGGGGCTCCGGTTTCCCTTTTACCAGAGTAATCGGAGATCAGATTTCATCGCTGAACCTGGGATTCATCCGCTGCTTTCTGGCTGCAGTAATCCTTGTTGTAATCGGTCTGATAAGCGGAATTGGAAAGCCTAAATCCATCAGGGACTGCGGCTGGTTTATTTTATCCGGTGCAACCGGTTTCTCCGTGTATTTTATCTTCTTTAATCTGGGACTGCTGACTCTGACTTCTTCCGAGGGAAGTGTCATCTGTGCAACCACCCCCATAATGACGGCGATAATTGTCTTCTATCTTTATAGAGAAAATATTAACGGTCTGGGATGGCTTACAATTATCACCGCGTTTATTGGTGTAATTATTCTCCTGTTCTGGGATAGCATCTTTGGCTCTGCCGATGGTTTTTCAATCGGCATCGGGGTCTTCTGGATGTTCATGTGCGCTGCCGTGTTCGCCATCTATAACGTACTTAACAGAGTGCTTGGTGACAAGGGCTACGGTGCCATGGAAATCGTAACATGGAGTGCCGTATTCGGTGCCATTGAAATGCTTGTTTTCCTTCCGGGAACTCTGACCGAAGTTGCCGCGGCAACCGCTGCAGCAGATCTTTCGGCAATATATCTAGGCGTTTTTCCGAGTGCGGTCGCCTACTATTTCTGGAGCAAAGCCATAGCTCTGGCTGACCGTACAAGCGAAGCTACAAACTACCTCTTTATCAACCCTCTGATTGCCACAATCATTGCACTGATTATGCTCCACGAAGTGCCGGGTATCGGCACCTTTGCAGGAGGCATTATCATAATCGCAAGCGTAATAGTTTTCAGCATAAAAGGCGGTAAATAAACCGCCTTATTTCTGTCTGTTTCTGCATATGTTATTTAGCACGCAATTCTCGCATTTTGGGTTCCTCGCCGTGCAACATTTTCTTCCGTGCCATATAAGGCTGTGATGTGCTTCAGACCACCTTTCCTTCGGCAGGATTTTCATAAGTTCCATTTCGGTTGCGAGGACCTCCGCCTGTCCTGCCGCTTTTGCTGATTCACCCTCGCCGCTGACAGCGAGACCTATCCGATGGGATACTCTGAATACATGGGTATCAACAGCAATTCTCTGTTCCCCAAATCCCACGGCCAGCACAACATTGGCGGTTTTCCTTCCCACGCCGGGGAGCGCCACCAGTGCATCATAGTCTTTCGGTACCTTCCCTCCGTGTTTTTCACATAATGCTTTCGCCAGCGAAATAATGTTCTTCGATTTGGTTTTGTACATTCCTATTGTTCTGATTATTTCCATTACATCTTCCTGAGATGCCATGGCAAGTTCCGAAGCCGTCGGGTATTTTGCGAAAAGCTCAGGGCTAACTCTGTTTACACTGGCATCAGTTGTCTGTGCAGAAAGAACCACACACACTATTAATTCGTATACATTTCTGTGATCCAGGGCGCAGCCTGCATCCGGATATTCTACTGCCAGAAGGTCCAGTATCTCAACGATTTTTTTTGAAGAAAATCTTCTTTTTTTTGTCTCTTTTTCTGCCATTTTTCTTTATCTCCAAGGTGCCTGTATCAGACGATATTAGCATTAATAAAGTATTTTTTTGCTATTCACAATCCCTATTTATACATTATACAATGGGTTTTAGCGATAATCTTGCGGTCATTTTATGGTATTTTGTATTAGTGTGCTAAAATGCAAAAATGGCAAAAAAACGTTATAAAACCAGTTACAATTTTCTGAATATTGTAGTATACTTTTTCTTGTAATAATTATTTCTTTATTTCAAGACGGAGGTGTTTTATGGCAACATACACACAAGTCGAACATAATGGTTTGTTCGAATTGACTGATGCGGCACGTGCAGAGCTTGCTTCTTCAAAATACTACAATGAAGACCTTGCTCCTACAACTGTTGCACAGAGAACATGGACTACATACAACATCACAATGTTATGGGTTGGTATGTCAATATGTATTCCATCACTCACACTTGCTACATCACTGGTACAGCAGGGAATCAATCCTTGGCTGGCAGTACTGAACGTAGCTCTCGGTAACCTGATTATCCTGGTTCCAATTCAGTTGAACTCACAGATCGGTACCAAGTACGGTATTCCGTTCCCTGGTTTCGCAAGACTGACATTTGGTAACAGAGGTGCTCAGATTCCTGCACTGTCCAGGGCAGTTGTAGCCTGCGGATGGTGTGCTGTACAGGCTTGGGTTGGTGGCGGCGCTGTAGCTGCTATCATCGGATGCTTCTCAAAGACTTTTGCAGATCCTAACTGGAAGATCAATCTTCCTTCATGGGGCGGCATGATTCCAACAAGTGCTGGAACATTCGTTGGTTACATCATCTTCATGCTGTTCATCTGCTGGGTTGCATACAATGGTATCGAAAACATCAAGTGGGTACAGAACATTGGCGGACCTATCCTCATCGTTATGATGATTGCACTCTGCATCTGGTCAATCAAGCTGTGCGGAGTAGCAGGTCAGAGCTTTGGCTCAGTAATGGGAACTCCAAGTTCAGTTCACGGAACTGAATTCTATGTAGTATATACTGTAGGTCTGATGGGTAACGTAGCATTCTGGGCTACAGTAGCGTTGAACATTCCTGACTTCTCAAGATATGCAAATTCACTGAAGACACAGTTCAACGGTCAGCTCATCGGTATGCCTATTCCAATGGCCTTCTGCGCGTTCGTTGGAGCTGCATATGCTCAGTCAGCAATCGTATTCAACGAAGCAAAGGGATTCCAGGAAGGCGATATCGGCTGGTATAACCCATACGACGTTGTATCAGTACTGTACAACATTCCTAACAAGCTTGTTGTATTCATCGCAGCAATCGGCGTAATCATGGCAACAGTTACAACATGTGCAGCAGCAAACATCGTTGCTCCTGCAAATGGATTTGCAAATCTGTCACCAAGAAAGATTTCATACAAGAAGGGCGTACTGCTCACTTGTGCAATCGCATTCTTCCTGCTTCAGGCATGGTGGATTTATGGTGGATCTTCCAACTACTTCACTTGGCTGAATGCATACGGAACAATTCTGGCTCCTCTGGCAGCAATCTTCATCGCAGACTACTTCTTCGTAAAGAAAAAGAGAATCGATGTTGCCGGACTGTTTGCAAAGGCAGGC
>JAUNIQ010000110.1 GCA_030535275.1 Bacillota bacterium
TCAACAAAAACTTAAACAAATTTGTTTAAGTCGGGTATCATTAAGTAGAGTGGGAATAAACCAAGCCATTAAAAACCCCTTGCGCCTGCAAGGGGTTTTGTGTTTTTTGAATGCATTAGATTGTTTCACTTAATTCATCTTTTTTCTTTAACAAACACCACCATCATCAGAAAGTAGGCCAGTGCGAATACCGCCATGCATATGAATCCCAGATGGACCTGCATGTACTGGCTGCCTGCCAGGGCCCCAATGGAAACCACCATTGCCGTGCCCAGGGATCCGCCCACTGATACGAAGGTATTCTGAATGGGTGTGCCGTGGGGCACAAGGCTGTTGTCCAGGGAGTTCAGTCCCCAGGTTTTCAGCGGCGTTACCACCACCTGCATGGACACTGCCAGCAGGGCATATGCGCAGACCACCGGGATCAGTAGCGCAACTTCAGGAAGCAAAGCCAGCCCGATTCCGCTTATTGCCAGCATGGCTCCACCGGTCAGTGCCAGTCGGCGCACTCCATGCCTGTCGAATAATCGTCCGGAAATGTATGCAACCACCGCCCCAAGTATTGCTCCGGGCATCAGCACCAGACCGGAAACCGTGGCGCTTTCTCCCAGCACATTCTGTATGTATATTGGCATCAGCACCATGGATCCGTACAGCACCGCCTGCATGAATCCCGGCGCAATGGCTGAAACCCGGAAGCACCGCGTCCCCAGTGTGCGCACGTTCAATAGTGGCTTTTGCAGTCTCATCTGTCTTCTTGCAAAACCAGTCAGAATTATTATTCCTGCCACTATAACCCCCACAGACATCAGTCGTTTTCCCGGTTCTGAGAATGTGGACAGGCCGTACAGAATTCCTAGCAGCCCCAGGCTGGACAATATAACTGACGGCAGATCAAAGCTGCTTTTCTCGAAGCCTTCCATATTTTTAAGGACTGCCACTGCCAGCAGGATTACGATTGCTGCCAGCACCGAACCCAGAATAAATATGGCTCTCCAGCTGAAATGGTCCACGAATATTCCGGAAAGCGCAGGTCCCAGAGCAGGGGCAACACCCATAACAAGTGACGAAACCCCCATGGCCGTTCCCCGTTTTTCCTTAGGGAAGGACAGCATCAGCATGGTGATGCACATTGGCAGAAGTACTCCTGCGGAGCAGGCCTGTATCATGCGTCCTGCCAGAATCACACCGAATGCCGGTGCTAATGCACACAGCAGGCTGCCGATTCCGAATATAACAAGGGCCAGAATGAACAGCTTTCTGGTGCTCAGTTTTCCCAGAAAAAATGCAGACAACGGAACCAGTATGGCAATGATCATGGCATAGGCCGATTGCAGCCATTGAACTGTTGTGGCCCCTACGCCCATTTCGTCCATTATTGCCGGCAGTGCCGGAGACAATAGCTGCTGATTCAACATTACCAGAAAAGTTCCGCTGAGAATAATTGCTATATTAAGTTTTGCTTTTGTGTTATTGCTTGTCATGTCTTTATCGTCCATAGATATAATAACACATTCTGTTTTTGTACGGAATCTGTACGCAATTCTGTGGTATAGTAATATTGATAAAATATTAAATGTTCGAAGAGGAATACACTTAATGATTTTGACAAACAACATGAGAAAACGATGGATAGCTTTTGCCATCATCATAGCCTTTGCAGTTGCCATGGTTCCTTTGTGGACAGTGGATTCTCATGCAAAAGCAGAGGATGTGGACATGGCAAAGGTGGAGGAGCAGTTCAATGAGTATCTGGCTAAGATAAGCAAGAACGGTGAGCAGGATGACATTTATGACAAATGGTTCACCACCGGCACCATTGAACCTCTTGATTACGAAGGGTTAACTGCAGAGAACGGTACCCTTACATTTGGCTGCCGTGACAACAAGCCTTTTGCCTACATGGATCAGGGCCAGTATGGAGGCTACACCGTTGACATGGTATATCGCTTCTGCAAGGAGTACGGATACGGCATGAAGTTGAAGAGCTTCAGCGATAACAACTCTCTGGTAATGGGAGTTGTTAATGGCAAGATTGACTTCGGTGGAGCATCAATTTCCATTACAGAGGGGAGAGAAAAGATTGTCGATTTCTCTGATCCGTATTTTGATAACCTTAGCATCCTCATTGTGAGAGGAGAGGATGTGGACAAATACAAAGACGAGTCTGATTTTGCAGGAAAGAGAATCGGCATAGTAACAGGAACCGCATTTCAGTATATCGTTCCGAACTGCATTGACAACCCGGAACTGTTCCAGTACAACGACGAGACAGCCATGCTGCTGGCTCTGGAAAGCGGCAAGATAGATGCGGCTGCTGATGATTCTGCAATATTTGAATTTGAGCATCTTACATTTACTTCCCTTGAGATGGGAATCAGCATTGACCAGGGAGATCAGTACGGAATAGTATTTCCTAAAACTGAGGAAAAGGCAGGCTTCTTTGCGGGAATAAAAAACAGCTTTGAAAGAACCTTCATTCAGGACGCCAGATGGAAGCTATTTATCAGTGGTATTCTTGTTACCATGCTGATTACACTGCTATCCATTATTCTGGGTACAGCTCTTGGCTTTGTAGCTTATCTGGCTGAGAGAAAGGGTAACAGGGTGGCGCTGGCCATTAACAGGTTCCTGTCCTGGCTCATTAGCGGAATGCCGGTTGTTGTTCTGCTGATGATCATGTACTACATTGTATTCGGAAGCATGGATATCAGCGGAACCATAGTATCCATTATTGCTTTCACTCTGGTATTCGCTGCGGCAGTACTGAGTGTTCTGAAGAATGCCATAGGAACGGTTGACATCGGTCAGTATGAAGCAGCCTACACTCTGGGCTACAGCGACATTCAGACTTTCTTCTCAATCATTCTTCCGCAGGCAATGAGTGCTTTCTTCACTCCGTACAAGGCTGAGATTGTATCACTGATTAAGGCTACTGCAGTAGTTGGATATATCGCTGTTCAGGACCTTACCAAGATTGGCGACATCGTTAGAAGTACAACCTACGAGGCCTTCTTCCCGCTGATTGCAACGGCTGTATTATACTTCGTTCTGGCAGCGGTTCTCACGCACATTGTGAAGAGAATTGAAATAAAGACCAATCCTGAGTCGAAGGACAAGACAAAGATTCTGAAGGGGGTGGAAGAGCATGATTAGATTAGAGCATATAAGAAAATCTTATCCTAATGTAACACCTCTTGAGGATGTTTCAGTAACCATCAACAAGGGAGATGTAGTAGCAATCATAGGACCTTCCGGAACAGGCAAGTCCACACTGATGAGAATGATTAACCTGCTGGAGAGACCTACTTCAGGAAAGGTATTCATCGATGATGAAGAGATAACTGCAGAGGGTTATGATACAACAAAAATCGGCCAGAAACTGGGAATGGTATTCCAGAGTTTCAATCTGTTTGGACATATGACCGTTCTGGAGAACGTTATGGTTCCTCAGATTAAGCTTCTTGGCAAGTCACCTCAGGAAGCATATGATACAGCCATCGAGCTGCTGAAGCTTGTTGGACTGGCATGGAAGAAGATGGACTTCCCGCATCAGCTTTCAGGCGGACAGAAACAGCGTATTGCCATAGCACGTACTCTGGCAATGAAACCGGAAGTTATTCTTCTGGACGAGCCTACCAGCGCACTGGACCCTACAATGACAGACGAAGTTGAAGCGGTTATTGCGGAACTGGCAAGAGAAGGCCATACCATGATGATTGTTACCCACGACATGCGTTTCGCAGAGAAGGTGAGCAACAGAGTATTCTACATGGATGATGGCGGAATATATGAAGACGGTCCTGCTGAGCAGATTTTCCACAATCCTCAGAAGCCACTTACAAAGAAATTCATCAACAGGGTTAAGAATGTTCAGTTCGAACTGAGAAGCGATGAAATCGATCTGCCGCAGCTCTATGGAGAACTGAAGAACTACTGTGAGAAGAACCACTTCAGCTATGACAGAATCAATGTAATAATGTCAGCTATAGAAGAGCTGCTGGTACATGCGGTTATTCCGCAAATGACAGAGGCAAATGACATTCAGATCAGCATGGAGCATTCGGATAAGACAGGGGAGATTGAATACTTTATCCGTTACAGCGGAAGGAAGATCAACCCGGGAGATTATCTGGATGACATTCAGGCCGGACTGATCAAGCACTACATCGGAGATTATCATTACAGCTATAACGCAGATGATGAACTGCCGAACATAATAACAATATAAAAAAAGGACCAGGTGAAATCCTG
>JAUNIQ010000111.1 GCA_030535275.1 Bacillota bacterium
TCCAACGCACTGGGATTTACTTTTACACAACTCGAATTTCAAAATTTATTCAACGTTGCTGACGGCGGTAAAATCCGTGTATTATGGCGAATAAATGTTCTTGAACATTCGTTCGCAAAGCATTATAATAAAGCCATGGAAGAACTCTTAATGCAAAAGCTGCAAATCCTGGCTGACAGCGCCAAGTATGATGTGTCCTGCTCCAGCAGCGGGTCGAACCGTCAGGCAAACGGCAGAATGGGGAACGCCCACGCTGCCGGCATTTGTCATTCCTGGGCTGCAGACGGCAGATGCATTTCTCTTCTTAAGGTTCTCTTTACAAACAAATGCGTTTATAACTGCGAGTACTGTGTAAACAAGAGGACCAATGATTTTCCGAGGGCTTCATTTGAGCCTGATGAACTGGCAAGGCTCACGGTCGAGTTCTACAGAAGAAACTACATAGAGGGACTTTTCTTAAGCTCAGCGGTTGAGGTGTCGCCGGATTACACGGCGGAGAGGATACTCGAATGTCTGGAGCTTTTGCGTTATAAATACGGCTTTTCGGGATACATTCACGCCAAGATCATACCGGGCGTATCACCGGAGCTTCTGCACAGGATAGGGCTGGTTGCCGACAGACTCAGCGTCAATATTGAGATGCCTACCAGCAAGAGTCTGGAGACCTTCGCACCTCAGAAGAGGCCTAAGCAGATATTCGCGCCGATGCGTCAGATTACAAATACCCTGATTGAAACTAATTCCCTGAAGGGCCCCGGTATAATGTTCAAAGGGCAGAAGCTGAACAGCTCGGAGAATTATCTGGGAAGCGGGCTAGCGATGGACAATGCCGTTGTTACAGGCGAGACAAGACTGCCATCAACCCCTAAGAAGGGAGCCTTTGCTGCAGCAGGCCAGACAACCCAAATGATAATCGGCGCAGGCGGGGAGACGGATCAGAGCATACTGACAACCAGCGAGAATCTGTACAGAACCTTCAAGATGAAGAGAGTTTACTATTCCGCATACATACCGGTCATCGATTCTCCGATTCTTCCGGATAAAAAAACCGCGCCTCCACTGGCAAGAGAGCATCGCATCTACCAGGCAGACTGGCTGCTCAGATTCTACGGCTTTACTGTAAGCGAGCTTTTCGCAAAGGGCGATGGAAATCTGGACCCGGACCTGGATCCGAAGGTAACATGGGCACTGTGCAACCTGGGCAACTTCCCTATGGAAATCAACAGAGCTTCCTATGAAGAACTCATGAGGATCCCGGGTATCGGCCACAAATCCGCAATGAGAATAATAAGGCAGAGGCGCTTTGCGGCTGTCCATTATGATGAGCTCAAGAAAATGGGAGTCGTGCTGAAAAGGGCAAAGTACTTCATCCTCTGCTGCGGAAAGTACTACGGCAACAGGAAGTTCGAGCCGGAAACCATAAGAAACTCAATACTGCAGATGGAGAGCGGACTCCAGATGAGCATGTTCGATAACAATGGCAATCTTCTGGAAAGCGGCAGCGGGCTCATGCAATACAACAGCTCTTGGCAGAAAATCGAAGAAGGGGAGCGTCGGGAGAAGCTGTCTATGGCGGGGGTGATTTAGATGAGAGATTATCTTTACGATGGAAGCTTCGAGGGCATACTCACCTGCATCTGGCACCACTATTACACCGACAGGGCCGCAGGCATATACAGGAAGGAAGACTATCAGCCAAGCCTGCTTCACGGCTACATGGAAGTGGAAACGGAGGAAGAGAAGGCCACAAAGGTCTACGAAGCAATTGAAAATAAAATATCGACCTATTCTCTCAGGTGCATTTACAGAGCTTATCTTTCCTGCGATCCTCTGAAGGAAAACAAGATTCTAAACTATGTTCTGCTGGGGTTTCAGAAGGGGCACCAGCTGGGTTCACTTCATGGCAACCCCGCGGTTCACGACATGGACGCACTGAACAAGAAGGTGGGTTATGAGCAGGAACGCATGCTGGAATTCGTGCGCTTCGAGGTTCTTAACAGTGAAGGTGGACAGGAACTCCTCTATGCAGAGATTGAGCCCGATAATGATGTGCTGGAACTGGCGGCACATCACTTTGCCGAGCGTTTCAGACACGACCCGCTGGTAATAAGAGACGTGGGAAGGAACAAGGCCATATTGGCATATGAGGGGCACTGGTATGTGACACCGATGGACGAAAGACCCGCCCTGGAAATGTCATGTGACGAAATGGATTTCCAGCATCTCTGGCAGACCTACTTTGACAACATAGCCATTAAAGAGCGAATCAATCCGAGATGCCAGAGAAATTTCATGCCGGTCAGATACTGGAAGCACCTCACGGAAATGAATCGCAGGTGAGTTTTTGTACGAAAAATGTCCTGTCGGTATGTTATAATTAATGAGTCAATCAGAACAGGTCTGACTGACTCATTTTTTACAAGAGGATAGCTAGATGAAGAAATTCAAATTCAAAATGTTAACTGCCATAACAGCATTGATGATGGTGCTGGCTTTTGCTATGCCTTCGGCTGTTTTTGCAGACCTGCTGGGAGAGGATGACGGAACACAGCTTCCTGCCCGTGAAACGAAATATTTCAACGTTGACATAGATGTCCATGTTAACAACAGCTACGATTATACGGAAACTGTTGGAACGGTATTCAACACGGCCGGACACGGAATCTACAGAAATATTCCGGAAACCTGGGACGGAATCAGTGAATCCGTCCATAGTGGATGGTGCTCATCGGACCCTGTGCAGACAAGCAGCGAGGAAGGCTTCTATATTCTACAGATGGGTTCGGGAGAAAAGTACATTTCGGGCAACCACGAATTCAAGTACGGATATACCATAACCATGAGAGATGACAGGGAGACGGACTACGACCTGCTCTACATTGACCTGCTGCCGACGGACTGGCAGACACCGATAGAGTCAACGGATATCAAGGTTCATCTTCCGAAGAAGATAGATAAGGATGCCCTTACTTTATACGGCGGAGCCTACGGTTCTGAGGAGTTCCCTGAAAAGATCAGATGGGACTATGACGGCAAGAAAACCATCAGAGTCAGCGCTGACAATCTTGAACAGGGTGAAGGCATTACCCTCATGGTAAAGCTGCCTGAAGGCTACTGGGTTGGACAGAAGGACACAAGCGGCACAAGAACGGCTGCAATGGTGATTATATTCCTGAGCTTTATTGCCTTTGTGGCAGTATGGGCCCTCTTCGGCAGAAGACAGCATATTGTTGAAACAGTTGAATTCCATCCGCCAAAGGGTGTGACACCTGCTGAAATAGGGCTGATAATTGACGGAAGCCTGGACAAGAAGGACATGATGTCAATGTTCATGTACTTCGCACAAAAAGGCTATCTGAAGATAAAGGAAAAGAAAAAAGACTTCCAGTTCATTAAAGTAAAGGGACTGGATGAGGACGAGCCAAGGTTTGCCAAAATCATGTTTGAGGGCATATTCCACGACGACAAGGAAATAGCAGACAGCGACCAAATGGGAATGTATTTCGGGCAGAACTACCTGGCAGCATGCACAGCTCTTGAGGACGAAGTCGGATCGGTAATGCCTGAAAAGAGTAAGTGGGCGCAGAAAATCGGCGGGATTATGCTGTACGTCATTCCTATAATAATTGCATTTCTGGCCGAGGCCTACACTCTTAGAGATCAGGGCATAGGCGTAGCTGCAGCGCTGCTCGGAGCGGTAGCTGCTTTCATGGCGGGAAAGCTGAGAAAGAGCTACAGAAACAGAAATTCCGGAAAGACTTCAGGCAAGCGTTTCATAAGATGCATCTACTGGATGATTGACGCCCTGTTCCTCATGGGCGCAGCCTTCGGCTGGGGAGAATCATTTGAAAGCGGAGCAATCGGCATGATACTGTTCCTTGTACTTGCAGCCTGCCATGTGTTCAACATTTACTACGATAGACTTTCTAGTCACTCCCTGGAACTCATGGGCAAGATTCTGGGCCTGAAGAGCTTTATCAAAACGGCAGAACTGGACAAGCTCAACGAACTGGTTGAGGAAGATCCTGAATACTTCTTCAACGTTCTGCCTTATGCATACGTAATGGGACTTACGGACAAGTGGGCAAAGAAATTCGAGAACATTCACATTGAAATCCCGAGCTGGTTCGAAACGGATTCCAGCGGAACCTTCATACCGGCATTTTACATGGGAAGCGCAATGAACAACATTTCAACATCGCTCGGTCATTCCGTTGTATCCGCACTCCCTAAGG
>JAUNIQ010000013.1 GCA_030535275.1 Bacillota bacterium
CTGCACTCCTGTTCCGGGTGATGAAATTGTCGGATACATTACAAAGGGCAGAGGAATTACTGTTCACAGACAGGACTGCGATAATCTTAAATCGCTGCCGCCTGAAGAACAGGAAAGATTCATCGAAGTAAGCTGGGATTCGGACATCCTCAACAAATCATTTGAAGGAGAAATCTGCATTATTGCAAGCGACCAGAAGGGCATGCTGTCGAGCATATCCAAGGTATGTGAGGACAATGATGTAAATATCAGCGGCCTGAACGCCAGAGCCAACAAGGATGAAACCTTCAGAATCGATATTATGCTCAGCATAAACGACAGAACACAGTTAGAAAAGATTATTCGTTCATTCAAGTCAATACCGGGAATAATCGATGCATACAGAACAAAAGGTTAGATAATGAGAGCAGTTGTACAGAGAGTAAGAAAAAGCGCTGTAACCGTTGATGAGAAGGTTACAGGCAGTATTGGACAGGGTCTTATGGTCCTCATCGGCGTAGAAGACGGCGATACCGAGAAGGATGCTGAATACATTGCCAAAAAGGTATCGGCACTCAGGGTTTTTGATGACGAAGAGGGTGTCATGAACCTGAGCGTCAAGGATATCCGAGGCGAAATACTGGCCGTATCGCAGTTTACGCTTCTGGGAGATGTGCGCAAAGGCAACCGACCGAGCTACTTCGCGGCAGCCGGTCCTGAAGAGGCTAACGCCCTGTACAGAAAAACAGTAGAACTTATAGAGGCTAACGGAATTCATGTCGAAGAGGGCATATTCCAGGCTGAAATGATGGTAGATATAGCTAATGACGGTCCAGTTACCATACTTCTTGAAAGTCATAAGCTGTTTTAGGAGAAATACATGCAGGTTTACAACATTCCAACGGGTGCAATAGGCACCAACACATATCTTGTATACGATAATGATGAGTCAAAAACAGGCTTTCTGGTTGATCCGGGTGCATATAATCAGGGAATATCCGAGAAAACCCGGGAGCTTGGCATAGACATTAAATATATTATGTTAACTCACGCCCATGCAGACCATATCATGGGAGTTGAAGGCTTCAAGGCAGACTTTCCTGATGCAAAGGTAGTTGCGCACTGCGATGAAAGAGAAATGCTGACTGATAAGGATTTCAACATGAGCACTTCATTTGGTCATCCTACAGAATTTGAAGCTGATATCTACGTTAAAGACGAAGATGAGATCAAGGTTGGTGACCTTAATCTGAAATTCCTCTTTACACCGGGACATTCACCGGGCGGCATGTGCATTTATATTCCAGATGAAAATACACTCTTTAGCGGCGATACGCTCTTCCAGTGTTCAATCGGAAGAACAGATTTCCCTGGATGTTCATTTGAGGCATTGAAGAACTCAATACATGAAAAGCTCTGGCCACTTCCCGATGAAACCAGCGTTTTTCCGGGACACATTGGGCCAACTAATATAGGATTTGAAAGAAAGAATTACCCTTTTGTATAGATTCAGATTTAATAACATTGAAAATACAAGCCAGTATGAAGAGCTGATAAAGGAATTCCTCCAGCCCTCACAATATGAGATTGTAAGAGAATGTGAATCGGATTTCACTTACGATTTTCTGGGTGACAAGGAGGATGTTAAAAGACAGCTATTCACAAATCTGGCAGATATAACAGGCAAGAAGCCCAGATGGGGCATTCTCACAGGCATAAGACCGGTCAAGCTTGCAGGAGAGCTGGCAGACAGAGGATTTTCACCGGAAGATTATCTGAAGGAGAACTATCTCGTAGAGGACAGCAAGGCCAGGCTGACTGCCGAGATTCTGAATTACCAGAGAAAGACAATTGGAAGGCCTGAGCGCAGAAGTCTGTCAATGTATCTTGGCATTCCTTTCTGCCCGACAAGGTGTCTCTACTGCTCCTTCACGAGCAACCAGGTGCCTGATTCAGAGATTGAACGCTATCTGGAGGCCTTACACCGCGAGCTTGATTTTGCAGCTGCGGAGGTTGCCGATTCGGACTTCAGCCTTGAGTCGGTATACTTCGGCGGAGGAACACCGACAACGCTTAATGCTTCACAGCTCGACAGCCTTTTATGCAAAATCAGCAAAGGCTTTGATCTGTCGAAGCTTAAGGAATTCACCGTTGAAGCCGGCAGGCCTGATACCATTGATGAAGAAAAGCTCAGAGTTCTCAAGTCCTACGGTGTTGACAGAATCAGCATCAATCCTCAGACGATGAAGGCGGAGACTCTCGAACTCATAGGCAGAATACACAGCGTTGATGATGTTTACAGAGCATTTGAGGCCGCACATAAAACAGGATTTGAGATTATCAATACAGATCTCATTGCAGGGCTTCCTGAAGAGTCATTTACTGATTTTGCACGAAGTCTTGAAGAGATAATCTCTCTGGGAGCAAGCAATATCACTCTGCATACTCTGGCGGTGAAGAGAGCGTCAAAGCTCAAGGAGATGGACGAAAACTTCAACTACAGAGATGAGGAACTGAGGGAAGAGATGCTCGACTGGGCACATTATGCCCTCAAAAAAGAAGGCTTCAGACCTTATTATCTCTATCGGCAGAAGCACACATCCGGGAATACGGAGAATACAGGATTCTGCAGGGATGACAAGGTTTCAGCATATAATATCCGCATAATGGAGGAGGCACAGTCCATTCTGGCTCTCGGTGCCGGGGGAATCAGCAAGATTTATTTCCCTGATGAGAACAGGCTCGAGAGAGTGGCCAATGTATCCAATTATGAGATATACATTGAAAGATTAGATGAGATGTTAGATAGAAAACGCAAAGGATTTTTTATTGAAACGGAGGAGAAAAAATGTTAACAAATGCACCTAAAGGAACAAAAGACGTTCTGCCTGAAGAGGCGTACAAGTGGCACTATATGGAGGAAAAATTCGCTGAAATCTGCAGAAGATACGGATTCCAGGAAATAAGAACTCCTGTATTCGAGCATACAGAGCTGTTCCAGAGAGGCGTTGGAGATACAACAGATATCGTTAAGAAGGAAATGTACACCTTTAAGGACATGGGTAACAGAAGCATTACCTTAAGACCTGAAGGAACTTCACCGGTTGTAAGAGCATTCTGCGAACACAAGGGTTATGCAGAGCCGCAGCCGACAAAGATCTATTACAACATTCCTTGCTTCAGATATGAAAAGCCGCAGTCAGGAAGACTGAGAGAATTCCACCAGTTCGGAGTTGAGACCTTCGGTACTCCTAACATGATGGCGGATGCTGAAGTAATTGCAATCGGCTATGACTTCATCAACGAGATGGGTATCACCGATGTTGAGCTTCAGATCAACAGCGTTGGATGTCCTGAATGCAGAGGCAAGCACAGAGAAGCTCTGAAGAAGTTCCTGGAGCCTAAGTATGATGAGCTCTGCCCGACATGTCAGGAAAGATTCCACACAAATCCTATGAGAATTCTGGACTGCAAGTCACCGATTGACCAGGAGCTGGTTAAGGATGCTCCTATGATGCTGGATTTCCTCTGTGACGAATGTCGTGAAGCCTTTGAAGAACTGAAGAAGAACCTGGATTCATTCGGAATCAAGTACGTTGTAAACCCTAAGATCGTTAGAGGTCTTGATTACTATACAAAGACAGCATTCGAATTCATTACTACAAAAATCGGCGCACAGGGAACTGTTTGCGGCGGCGGACGTTACGACGGCCTTATCGAAGAGGTTGGCGGACCTTCAACTCCTGGCGTAGGCTGGGGAATGGGTAAGGAAAGAATCCTCATGACTTCAGAAGCCTGCGGATTTGAAATTCCTAAGCCTGTTGGAACAGAAGTGTTTATCGCATGCATGGGCGATGCTGCTCAGCAGTTTGCACTTAAGCTGATGCACGACCTGCGTCTTGCCGGCGTTGCAGTGCAGATGGACGTTGCAGGACGTAATTTCAAGAATCAGTTCAAGTATGCCAACAGATGCGGTGCTGCAAAGACAGTTATTATCGGAGAATCCGAACTTGAATCCGGAAAGCTTCAGATTAAGGACATGGAATCAGGTGAACAGATCGAGGTTCCTGTTGATGACATTATTAAAGAACTGACAAAATAAGGAGAGATAGATGATTTATAAGAGAACTCACATGTGTGGGGATTTAAGAAGTGAAAATATTGGTGAAAACGTTGTACTGAACGGCTGGATTCAGAAGAGAAGAAACCTTGGCGGACTCATTTTCTGCGATGTCAGAGACAAGACCGGAATATCACAGGTTGTATTCAATGATGAAATTCCTGCTGAACTTTTTGAAAAGGCAGACACTCTGAGAAGTGAGTACGTTGTCGGAGTTAAGGGCAAGGTTGTTGAAAGAGAATCAAAAAACCCTGACATGCCAACAGGTGATGTAGAGATTATTGCAGATGATCTGATTATCTATTCAACATCTGACACTCCTCCAATCTACATCAAGGACGATGACAATGTAGATGACAATCTTCGTTTGAAGTACAGATATCTTGACCTGCGTAAGAAAAAGATGCAGGACAACCTCACATTCAGAGCAAAGCTGACAACTCTGGCCAGAAACTACTATGCAGAGTGCGGTTTCACTGAAGTTGAAACTCCTATGCTCATTAAATCAACTCCGGAAGGAGCCCGTGACTATCTGGTACCTAGCAGAGTAAATCTGGGACATTTCTATGCTCTGCCACAGTCACCGCAGACCTTCAAGCAGCTGCTCATGGTTGGCGGTACGGACAGATACTTCCAGATTGTCAAGTGCTTCAGAGACGAGGACCTGAGAGCTGACAGACAGCCTGAGTTTACTCAGATAGACCTGGAAATGTCATTCGTTGAAGTAGACGATGTAATTGAAATCCAGGAAGGCTTCCTCAAGAAAGTCATGAAGGAAATGAAGGGTATCGACATTGAAACTCCGTTCCCTAGAATGACATGGGAAGAGGCCATGACAAGATACGGAAGCGACAAGCCTGACACCAGATTCGGCTTCGAGCTTCAGGACATTACAGACAAGGTAAAGGACTGCGAATTCAAGGTGTTTACTGATGCCATCGCAGCCGGTGGAAGCGTTCGCGCAATCTGTGTTGACGGCGCAGCTGAAGCTTATACAAGAAAGAAGATTGACAAGCTGACAGAAGCAGTTAAGAGCTACGGTGCAAAGGGCATGGTATGGATGAAGGTTGCCGATGACGGCGTTTCATCATCAGTAAACAAGTTCTTCTCACCGGAACAGCTTGCAGACATAGCAGATGGTCTTGGCGCAAAGGCAGGAGATCTCATTCTGATCATTTCAGACAGCAACAAGGTTGTATTCGACAGCCTTGGCTTCCTGAGAAGACATATTGCGGGAGAACTTGGACTTCTTGATGACAATCAGTTCAACTTCCTCTGGGTTGTTGACTTCCCGCTCTTCGAGTATGACGAGAAGGAAGACAGATGGTCAGCAATGCATCATCCGTTCACATCACCTAAGGCAGAACATGCTGAGCTCCTGAAGACAGATCCGCATTCATGCCTGGCAAATGCATATGACATCGTTCTTAACGGTGTTGAACTCGGTGGCGGAAGCATCAGAATCCACGATCAGGAAATGCAGGAAGACATGTTCAAGGCTTTGAACATGAGCCAGGAAGAAATCGATGAGAAATTCGGATTTCTCGTAGAAGCATTCAAGTACGGTGCACCTCCGCATGGCGGACTGGCATACGGACTTGACAGACTGGTAATGCTTCTTACAGGAGAGAAATCCATCAGAGAAGTAATCGCATTCCCTAAGAATCAGAATGCACAGTGCATGGTAAGTGAGGCTCCGGGAATCGTAGACGAGCAGCAGCTCGAAGAACTGGGAATTCAGTTAAAGAAATGAAATTAGGAATATTCGGCGGGACATTTGATCCGGTACACAATGGACACATAGGACTTGCTGAAGACTGTGTGGAACAGGCGGGACTCAATGAGGTAATCATGATTCCTGCCCGCATTCAGCCCTTCAAGCAGGACAGACAGACAGCATCCGGCGAAGACCGTTTTCAGATGCTTGCTCTGGTTGCGTCTCAGAATGACAGGATTACCGTATCCCGCAATGAACTTGATAATGATGGTGTGTCCTACACCTATCTGACCATGAGAAGAATACAGGAAATGAATCCTGAGGCCCGTCTGTATTTCATCTGCGGAACCGACAGCTTCCTGAAAGTTGATACGTGGATGAACGCAGAAGAACTTCTGGAGAAATACTCTTTCATAGTCGGATGCGACCGTCCCGGTTACAGGCACGATGAACTCGAAGAGGCCATAGCCCGAATCACGGATAAATTCGGCACGGAAATTATCATAGTTAACAACCGTCAGTTCGATGTTTCATCAACTGAGATCAGAGAAAAAATTGCCGAGGGCAGCTCTGTTGAAGGCCTGATTCCTCCGGCAGTTGAAAGGTACATAAAAGAGCATGGACTCTACAGAATTTGAAAAACTGAAGATCCGGCTAAACGAATATCTGGATAACAGCCTTAAAGCTACAAGAATGGCCCACACTAAAAGCGTTGCCGAGTTTGCCGTAAAAATGGCCAAACAGTACGGTGTTGATGAGCAGAAGGCGGAAATCGCCGCACTTCTCCATGACATGGCAAGGAACATCGGAATTCCTGCCATGAACATGTATATTAGACATCTGGGCCTGCCGGAAAGATATTTAGATAACATGAACCTCGCTCACGGCAAGATAGCCAGGGAGCTGGCCCGGTCGGAATTCGGCATCGAAGATGAGGAAATACTTGACGCCATTTCCTATCACACAACAGGAAGGGCAGGTATGAGCCTCCTGGAGAAAATAATCTTTCTCGCCGATGCCATAGAACCTTTACGGGATTACAACGGTGTAGACCGCATTCGCGCAAAGGCAGACGAGAGTCTAGATGCCGGATGCCTGGAATCCCTCCATGGAACCATTGAGTTCCTTAAGAAAAAAGGGGTATATATCGACGAAGATACGCTTGAGGCATATGAATTTCTAAAAAAAGAGTAGTTTGCTTTTGCATATTCTATAGAAAAGTGTGCTGAAAGCATTAATTGAAGGCAATTATAGAATTTTTGAGGCAAATTGTTTTTGGGTTCTATAATACTGATGAATAACACCTGTTTTTTTCTTGTTGTATAGAATTTAAGAAACCAATTCTATGTTTGCAGGTTATTTTGTTAATTATCAGACGTTAGTATAGAATGATTTTTTTCATAAAAGCCTAAAATTCTATAAAACGTCAAAATCGGAAAGCAATAATTCGATTTATATAGAATTATAGTAAAAGGAGAATGGATAATGAACGAACAGAGAGAAAAAGCGGAATCAATAGCAAAGGTTCTCAGCGATAAGAAGGGAATCGATGTTGCTGTTATTGATATTTCACCAAAGGCCAGCTTTGCTGACTACTTTGTTCTGGCTTCCGGCGGAAGCGACAGACAGGTTGCAGCTCTGGTTGAGAGTGTCGAGGATCTTATGGAGCCAAAGGGCGTTTTCCCTAACAGTGTTGAGGGAAGAAAGACATCGGGATGGATTCTCATGGATTACGGTGATGTGGTAGTTAATGTTATGACTCTCGAAATGAGAGAAAAGTACAACATAGAAAAAATCTGGGGCGACTGCGAGCTCACAGAAGTTGAATAGATGGAGGAAAAAATGCAGGACAGATATAATTTCAGTGAAATCGAGAAAAAATGGCAGAAGAACTGGGAAGACACTAAGGCTTTCAAGGTAGTTGAGGATCCTTCAAAGGACAAGTACTACGTTCTTGAAATGTTCCCTTATCCGTCAGGAAAGCTGCACATGGGACATGTTAGAAACTACTCAATCGGTGACGTTGTTGCCAGATTCAAGAAGATGAATGGATTCAATGTTATTCATCCAATGGGATTTGACGGTTTCGGGCTGCCGGCAGAAAATGCCGCTATCAAGAACGGTACTCCGCCTGCTGAATGGACCTGGTCAAACATTCATGAAATGGAAGTACAGCTTAAGGAGCTGGGCCTTTCATACGACTGGGACAGAGAATGTGCAACATGCCATCCTGATTACTACAAGTGGATGCAGTGGATTTTCATTCAGTTCTACAAGGCCGGACTGGCTTACAAGAAGGAAAACCCTGTTAACTGGTGTCCTAGCTGTCAGACTGTACTTGCAAATGAGCAGGTTGTTGACGGCTGCTGTGAAAGATGCGGTTCCCTTGTAGGAAAGAAAAACCTGTCACAGTGGTACTTCAAGATCACAGATTACGCTGAACATCTCCTGGAAAACCTGGACAATGGCAAGCTGGATGGCTGGCCTGACAAGGTTAAAATCATGCAGAGAAACTGGATCGGCAAGTCACACGGTGCTGAGGTGGATTTCAAGGTTAAGGATTATGATGAAACTCTGACAGTATTTACAACCCGTGTAGATACTATTTACGGTACAACCTTCATGGTTCTGGCTCCTGAATATCCGTCAGTTCTTGACATGGTTGCAGGCACTGAATACGAAGCTCCTGCAAAGGCATATATTGAAAAGTGCGCTCACATGAGCGAAATCGACAGAACTTCAACTACAAACGAGAAGTCAGGCGTATTTATCGGAAAGTATGCAATCAATCCTTTCACAGGAAAGGAAATGCCTATTTACATTGCTGACTATGTACTCATGGGTTATGGTACCGGAGCCGTTATGGGTGTACCTGCTCATGACCAGCGTGACTTTGACTTTGCAACAATGTTCGGTCTTGAGATTATTCCTGTAATCGATCCGCATGATCCTGATGTTGATCTGAACAACCTTAAGGAAGCATGTGCTGCCGAGGGTACTGTAATCAATTCAGGTGAATTCACAGGAATGAACAACAAGGATGCGATCCAGAAGATTGCAGAGGTTGCAGATGAAAGAGGTATCGGCCGCAAGACCATCAACTACAGACTTCGTGACTGGCTCATTTCACGTCAGAGATACTGGGGAACACCTATCCCTATGATTTACTGTGATGATTGCGGATGGGTTCCTGAAAAGGAAGAAAACCTGCCTGTAATGCTGCCTACAGACGTTGAATTTACAGGAAAGGGCGAATCCCCGATCGTAACAAGCAAGACATTCGTAGACACTGTTTGCCCTGTATGCGGCAAGCCTGCAAAGAGAGAAGTAGATACAATGGATACATTCCTGGATTCATCATGGTACTTCCTCAGATACTGCGATGCAAGAAACGAGAACGAAGTATTCTCAAAGGATAAGGTTAATTACTGGATGAATGTTGACCAGTATATAGGCGGTGTTGAACACGCAATCATGCACCTGATGTATGCGAGATTCTTCCAGATGGCTCTTCACGACTTGGGACTGGTTGAAAATGATGAGCCGTTCAAGAACCTGCTGACTCAGGGCATGGTAATTAAGGGATATGAAGACGCCGAAGGCAATTATGTTAAGGCCAAGATGAGTAAGTCACTTGGAAATGTAGTAAGTCCTGCAGAAATCATCGACAAGTACGGTGCAGATACAGCAAGACTCTTCATACTCTTCGCAGCACCTCCTGAAAGAGAACTTGACTGGTCAGATCAGGGCGTAGAAGGCTGCTTCAGATTCCTGAACAGAATCTGGAGACTGGTATATGAGTTCACTGAAAAGTATGCAAACTGCCCTGGTGAATACGAAATCAAAAACAAGGCAGACAAGGATCTGAACCGAGTATTTAACGATACAATCAGAAGAGTATCCAACGATATCGATGAAAGATTCAATTTCAACACTGCCATCAGTGCTGTAATGGAGCTGGTTAACGAGCTTTACAAGTACAAGGAAGGCGAAGTTAACGAAGCACTCTTCAGCACAATTATCAGAACAATAATTATACTCATGGCACCGTTTGTACCGCACATTACCGAAGAACTGTGGTTAGACCTGGGCTATGAGGGATCCGTTCACGAACAGAGCTGGCCGACTTATGATGAAAGCGCTCTAGTTAAGGACGAGGTTGAAATCGTTGTGCAGATCAACGGCAAAAACAAGGAAAAGATCAATATTCCTGGCGAAGCTTCAAGGGACGAAATGATGAAGATCGCCGAAGAAAATGAAACAATAAAGGAACTTACCGCTGGCATGAATGTTGTTAAAGTCATCGCCGTACCGGGCAGACTCATCAACATCGTTGTCAAGTGTTAAGATTCCGGAAAGGAATTGAATGGGAGAAAAAGAGAATAAGAAAATAAAAAACAGCAATAAAGATACACGAAAATCAAAATCAGCTCCGAAAAAGCAGCCGAAAAAGACAAAACAGGCTGTGAAAAAGCCAATGCCTGAGGTAAAGGTAATACCTCTTGGCGGCCTTGGTGAAATCGGAAAGAACATGACTGCCATTGAGTACGATAATGAAATTCTGCTCATTGACTGCGGTCTGTCGTTTCCTGATGATGACATGTTCGGAATCGACAAGGTAATTCCTGATTTTGATTATCTGCTCAAGAGTGACAAAACGATCAAGGGACTTAGTATCACTCACGGTCACGAAGATCACATAGGTGCAATACCTTATCTTCTCAAGGAGCTTAATGTGCCGATTTACGGCCTGAGATTTCCTCTTGGACTCATTGATAACAAGCTTAAGGAACACGGTCTCAGAGGCGATTTTCATGTCATTCAGGCAGGTAAGGAGTTCAGAGTCGGACGACATTTCACAATTGAACCTGTACGAATCACACATTCAATTGCCGACTCTGTATGCTACAGCATAAAGACACCGGCAGGACGAATTTTCCATACGGGAGACTTTAAGATTGACTATACGCCTGTAGACGGAAATCCTATTGATTTCGCACGTCTGGCACAGATCGGTTCAGATGGTGTAATGCTCATGATGGCCGATAGCACTAACGTTGTAAGACCGGGATACACTCAGTCTGAAATGGTTGTGGGAGAAACTCTGGATGGAATTTTCAGAAGATCCAAGAAGAGAATAATCATTGCGACATTCTCATCAAATGTTCACAGAATACAGAAGATTATCGACATTGCGCTGCAGTGTAACCGTAAGGTTGCCATTTCCGGCAGGAGCATGATAAATGTAGTTGAACTTGCCAGGGAGCTTGGATATATCAAGATACCTGACAGCAAGCTCATTGACCTGAACAAGGCAGGAAACATACCTGATAAGGAGCTCGTTGTTATTACCACAGGCAGTCAGGGTGAACCTATGTCGGCTCTGGCCAGAATGGCTTCAAACGACCATAAGGCTGTTAATATCAAGGAAAATGACATGGTAATTCTGTCATCAACACCTGTTCCGGGTAATGAAATTACAGTTGCCAATGTAGTTAATCAGCTGGTTGAGAAGGGTGCGGAAGTAATTTATTCCGACATTGCTGAAACTCATGTATCAGGCCATGCATGTCAGGAAGAACTGAAGCTCATGCACTCGCTTATCAGGCCGAAGTATTTCATGCCGGTTCACGGTGAGGCAAGACATCTTCAGACTCATGCGGATCTGGCAAGTGAACTCGGTCTTCCTAAGGAGAATATCTTTATTCTCAACAATGGCGACCAGCTTACGTTTTCATCTAAGGGTGCTTCAAAGCAGGAAAAGGTTGCAGAAGCCGAAGGCATCTTTGTTGACGGACTTGGCGTTGGAGATGTAGGAAATATCGTTCTCAGAGACAGAAGACTTCTGTCCGAATCCGGACTTATTATTGTTGTTGCTTCTATAGACAAGGAAGCGGGAATGATAGTCTCCGGACCTGATATTATTTCTAGAGGCTTTGTTTATGTAAGAGAGAATGAAGACCTTATCGATGCCGCATGTGAAAGGGCCGAATCAATTATCATCGAATGCCTTGCAAAGGACATGAGAGACTGGAACGGCATCAAGACGGCAGTAAGAGAAGGTTTGAAAAAGTATATTTACGGCAAGACGGAGAGAAGTCCGATTATCCTGCCGATATTCATGGAGGTATAGAATGAACGTATATGATCAGGCACATCAGCTTGCAACAGCAATCAAGGAATCAGAAGAATGCAAGCAGTTTAATGATGTAAAGGCAAAGGTTGAAGCTAATCCGGAACTGGATGCGGCAATTAAGGATTTCATGAAAAAGCAGTTTGAATTCCAGGCAAAGCAGATGATGGGTCAGGAACTTGACCAGGAGGAATTTGTTCAGCTGCAGCAGCTGTCAGCTGTTCTCATGCAGGATCCGCTTACAGGACAGTATCTGCAGAACCAGATGATTTTCAGTCAGATGATGTCAGATGTTTACAAGATCATCGGCGACGCTGCTGACTTCGGAATCGGCCCTATGGGCGATGTTGGAGACATGCAGTAATGGGCGAAAATCTTAACAGGTCAAAAATGATAAAGAAACCGGATGAGCTGCTGAGCATTCTCAAGGCCGAAGCCATGGGAGACAAGTGCTTCGAGCACATACTGGACTATATCAGACCGGGCATGAGCGAGAAACAGGTTGCCGATGAAATAGAGCGTACGCTTTTTGCTCTGGGAGCCGAGGGGCTTGCTTTTGAAACAATATGTGTTTCGGGAGTGAATACAAATCAGCCACATGGAGTTCCGACAGATAAAATCATCGAGGAAGGAGACTTTCTTACGATGGATTTCGGAGCAGTGTACGAGGGCTTTTGCGGTGACATGACCAGAACCATTGGCATAGGCCAGCTGTCAGATGAACAGATTAAGGTTTATGATATAGTGCTGGAGGCCCAGCTTGCAGGTCTTGAAGCCTGTAAATCGGGAGTGTCCTGCGCAGATGCAGACAAGGCTGCAAGAGACATTATCCACAGGGCAGGATACGGTGAATATTTTATTCACACAACCGGCCATGGGGTGGGTCGTGAAGTCCATGAGGCCCCGCGACTTGCCAAGGACAGCCCTGACACTCTCAAGACGAATATGGCGGTTACAGTAGAGCCCGGAATTTATATTCCTGAGCGCTTCGGAGTGCGTATTGAGGACTTGGCAATCATTACCGACTTTGGTATAATAAACGCGACTAAATCAGTTAAAGAATTAATAATAATATAAAATAAGAAAGGCAGAATATTTATGATTTATGCAGGTGATTTCAGAAAAGGCATGACATTTGAAATTGATGGCGATCCACATGTTGTAATTGACTTCCAGCATGTTAAGCCGGGCAAGGGAGCAGCGTTCGTAAGAACAAAGCATAAGAACATCCTGACAGGAGCAATCAAGGAGGAATCATTCAACCCTGATGCCAAGTTCCCGAAGGCTCACATCGAAACAAAGACAATGCAGTATCTGTATTCAGATGGTGAACTCTATTACTTCATGGACCCTGAAAGCTTTGACCAGATTCCTCTGTCAGCTGACCAGGTTGAAGAAGCAATGAAGTATCTGAGAGAAAATGATGAAGCTACTATTAAGTTCTACAAGGGAAATGCATTCCTCGTAGAAGCTCCTAACTTCGTAGACCTGACTGTTGTTGAAACAGAACCGGGAGTTAAGGGCGATACAGCTACTAACGTTACAAAGGATGCTACAGTTGAAACTGGTGCAGTTATCCGTGTTCCTATCTTCATTGAAGAAGGAGAAAAAATCCAGATCGATACTAGAACTGGTGAGTATCTTGGAAGATCCAAATAATGAATTTGCATGAAAGGGACGCCAGGCGTCCCTTTTTTCGGAGGAAAACATGAAAAAACTTCTTGTAATTCTACTTATTCTCGTTCTTGCTCTGACAGGCGGCATAGTATCTTATCTCAATGGAATCGGTGCTGTTGATTCAAGCGATATGCAGGATATTACAGTTGAAATCCCTAACGGAAGCGGCGCTTCTGCAATCGTTGCAATTCTCGATGACAACGGTCTTGTAAAGAACACTACATGTGCGAAGATCAATGCCAGAATCGGCGGTTACAACAGCCTGCAGGCCAATACCTACATTTTCAACAAGTCCATGACTTTATCCGAAATGATGAAGGCCATTAATACGGGCGATTTCAATTACATTTCCAAGGTATCCTTCCAGCTGAGCGAGGGATTCAGACTGAGCCAGTGCGCTCAGGCACTTTCGAAGGTATCCGATTATTCTGCCGAGGAAATAATGGCTAAATGGGACGATAAGGACTACGTCAAGACACTTATTGACAAGTACTGGTTCCTGACTGATGAAATTCTCGACAAGGACGTTATGCATCCTCTTGAAGGATATCTCTATCCGGATACATACTTCATTACTGATGCAGATCCGACAATCGAAAGTCTTACTGAAATGGCTCTTGATGAAATGGATCAGGAACTGACAAAGAGAAAGGCAGAAATTGAAGCTTCAGATTTCTCAGTTCATGAATTCCTGACTCTTTCATCTATAGTAACCAAGGAAGGCTGCGCTACAGATGAAGATGCAACTCACATTTCAGGCGTATTTGTAAACAGACTCAAGAAGGGAATGTCACTGGGTAGTGACGTAACAGTCTGCTACATATTCGATGAAGACAGGGTAGACCTTAAGGTTTCACAGCTTGAGTCGGATTCACCTTATAATGCCAGAAAGGTTCAGGGACTTATTCCGGGACCTATCTGCACAGTACCTGCCATAGCAATGGACGGTCTGCTTAATTACGACAAGACTGACGATCTGTTCTTCTACGCAGGACCTGACGGAACAATCTATTATGCAAAGACAAACGCCGAGCATGATAAGAATGTGGCAGATCACCCTTGGTCAGAGGAGGATCTGAACCAGTAAAACTTCGTTATTATGAACATTACAAATAATATTGTTGCTGCGTACATTGACACTTTGTACAAAAGCAGCAATGCGGACCTTCAAAACTTAAGAGAATTGTCCGTGCAGAATCACGTTCCCATTATTCAAAAAGACGCTGAAAATCTGCTTAAGGTCATCATGAATCTGAAAAAGCCTGCAAAAGTTCTGGAAATAGGAACTGCTGTGGGCTATTCGTCGTGTGTATTTTCAGAAGCCTGCGGCTGCAGTGTTACAAGCATTGAGCTGGACGAGGCCGTCGCTGAAGAAGCGCGAAAAAACATAGAGAGGCTTGGTTTTGCAGATAAGATTGAAGTTATCGTAGGTGATGGCCGCGATATGCTTAGGGAGCTGCAGAATGGCGATTTCAGCAGTGAATCAGATAAATATGACATCCTGTTTATCGATGCGGCAAAAAGCCATTACAGGGATTTCTGGGACCTGTCACAGCCGATTCTCAAAACGGACGCCATGATTATATGCGACAATATTCTTCAGAAGGGAATGACCGCTTCAGACGAGTTTGATACAAGGGGACGCTACAAAACCTCAATCAGGCACATGCGTGAATTCATAAATTACATTACATCTTTAGATGATTACGACACAGTGGTTCTGCCACTTGCCGACGGAATATCAATAAGTACAAGGAAATAAAATGCAGAAAGTAGAACTGCTGGCACCTGCCGGCGATCTTGAAAAACTTAAAATAGCAGTGGAGTACGGTGCAGACGCAGTGTATTTCGGAGGAGAAATGTTCTCTCTGAGATCCGGTGCCGGCAACATGAGTATTGATGAAATTAAACTGGGTGTTGCCTTTGCACATGAGAAAAATGTCAGATGTCACATGGCTGTAAATGTATATGCTCACAATGAGGACATTGAGCCGCTCAGGGCATACATTGAAAAGATCAAAGATATTCCGATTGATGCCTTTATCGTTTCGGATCCGGCTGTAATTTCCATTATCAGAGAGATAATTCCTGATGCTGAATTCCATCTTTCTACACAGGCCAACATGACAAACTATGTTACGGCGAATTTCTGGCATGACATGGGCATTAAGAGACTGGTAATGGCAAGAGAACTGACCCTTGATGAAATAAGGGAGATCAGGGCAAAAACTCCTGAAGATCTCGAGCTTGAGAGCTTCGTTCACGGCGCAATGTGCATTTCATATTCGGGCAGATGCCTTCTCAGCAATTTTATGACGGACAGAGATGCCAACAGGGGAGCATGCGCACATCCGTGCAGGTACAAGTACCGTCTTGAGGAGGAAAAGCGTCCGGGAGAATACTGGCCGGTAGACGAGGACGACAGGGGAACATACATCTTCAACAGCAAGGACCTTTGCCTGCTGGAACACATTCCTGAGCTCATTGATGCCGGAATCATGTCCTTCAAGATTGAAGGCAGAATGAAGAGCATTTTCTACATTGCTCACGTTGTAGCAGCATACAGAAAAGCCATTGACGCCTATTATGCCGACCCCGAAAATTACAGCTATAATCCTGAATGGTTCGATGAAATGTGCAAGGCCAGTCACAGGGAATTCACAACGGGCTTCTATTTCAGAAAGCCTACAAACGAGGACCAGAATTACCTGACCAGCGCCTATACCAGAGATTACAGCTTCGTCGGCCTTGTAAAGAGCTATGATGCAAAAACAGGATTCGCTGTAGTTGAACAGCGAAACAAAATGGACATTGGAGATGAAATAGAAGTATTCGGTCCTGGAAGCGAATATTTCACACAGAAACTTGAAATAATGCTGGATGAGGAAGGAGAGCCTGTTCAGTCGGCACCGCATCCTCAGCAGATACTAAAGATAAAAATGGATAAACCGGTTGAAGCAGATTTCATGTTACGAAAGGAGAAATAAGGAACATGACAATTGACCCTTTACCCTTATGGGGAACTTTAATATTAATACTGATAATTGCGATTAACGCATATTTCAGCGCTGCCAGAAAGGCCATTTCCGAATCAAACAAGGTGGCTATCAGAGAGCTTGCAGAGGACGGAGATTCAAGAGCAAAGGCAGCCCTGGACATATTCGACAGATCACCTGAATACAAGCTGGCAATCAGAACACTTAATATACTGCTTTACATGCTGTTCTGTATAGGTGCCATGCTGGCATACCTGATTCCGCTTTCAGGCGCATTTGGTGAGGTAATCAATTCAATTGATGCTGTTTACATCATCTCATTCCTTATTGCATTCTTCATTCCTGCGGCATTTCTTCTGGCGCTTGGTGAGATGCTTCCGAGAAGAATTGCACTTCAGCATGCGGAAGGCATTGTAATGAGCACGGCAGGACCTGTAAAGGCTTTGAGAGTAATCATGAAGCCTATGACAGCCTGCACATCAGCTATTGCCTTTGTATTCCTTAAGCTGTTCAGACAGAGAACCGATGTAAACGATAACGAATATTCGGAAGAAGACATCGTTGAAATGCTCGAGGCAGGACAGGAGAGTGGTGAACTGAAGGAAGAAGGCAAGAAGATGATTACCGGTGTTTTTGCCTTTGACGACATACTGGCTTATGAAATCATGACTCCGAGAACGGATGTCTTCGCCATAAATATCAATGATCCGGCAGAGGAGTATCTGGATGAACTCATGGAGCTGAGATATTCCAGAATCCCTGTTTATGAGGATGACAGCGATAACATTATCGGCATTCTCTACATAAAGGATTACCTTATCAAGGCAAGAAGCGACGGATTTGACAATGTGGATATCAGATCCATACTCAGAACACCGTACTTCGTACCTGAAACAAAGAATATTGACTCGCTCTTCTTCGAACTGCAGAAGACAAAGCAGCACATTGCCATTCTTATTGATGAATACGGCGGATTCTGCGGAATCGTAACCATGGAAGATATTATCGAGGAGGTAATGGGCGACATTGATGACGAATACGATGAAGAGGAAGAGGAAGTAAAGAACATAGGCAAGGACCTCTATATCATAGACGGGGGAACCGATCTTGATGACCTTAACGAGGAACTTGGAATCAATCTCAAGTCTGAAGATTCCGAAACAATCGGCGGCTTTATTCTTGACATGTTCGGTGAGATTCCGGATGAAGATGATATAGGCAAGGAAGTATTCTTTGAAAACTACGTATTTACAATCAAGTCCGTTAAGGACAGACGTATTGAAGAATTAACTCTTAAAATCAATGAAAAGGAAGAGCAGGTAAGCGAAAATGACTGAAGAAATGGAAATAATTGAGGTTTCTGACGAGGTCATAGCTGTCCTGGCCGTTAATGCAACCCTAAAAACAGAAGGTGTAGCGTGCATGGCCGGCGGCATATACAATGCTCTCTCAAAAAATATTCTGGGTAAAGAGCTTGTAGGAAAGGGCATAAAGGTCGACCAGTACGATGGTAAGGTGGAAATTGACGTAAATATCATCGTCAAATACGGTCACAACATTCCGACCGTTGCCTGGGATATTCAGGAGAACGTCAAAAAGGAAATCAATTCAATGACAGGACTGGAAGTTACAGCTGTAAATATTCATGTACAGGGAGTGGAAAGCGATGACTAGAAATGAAGCACGTGAAATCATGATGCAGATTTTATTCGAACTGGATGCATCAAAGACAATTGAAAATGACGGATCAGCCGATAAAGAAGCTGCTAAAGCAAAAGCAGACTCCCTGGCTGAAGAACGACTTCCGGGAGCTCATGCTGAAAGAGGAAAGGCTCTTATCGGCTCAATCCTGGACAATCTTGAAGATGTTGACGCTTCAATTAACAGATGCAGCACCAAGTGGAAAACAAGCAGAATGCCGAAGGTGGACCTGGCCATCATGAGACTTGCCTATGGTGAAATCAACTACTGCGATGACATTCCTGAGGCAGTAAGTGTAAATGAAGCTGTAAATCTTGCCAAGAAATTCAGCACGGACAACTCCGGAAGATTTGTACACGGAGTTCTGGGTGCATTAACAAGAAAATAAAGGACAAATATGAAGCGCAGCGGATATGTGCTTGGTATTGATACAAGCAATTACAAGACTTCAATTGCTGTTACCTGCGGTGACAGTATCATAGCCGACTTCAGAAAGTTTCTTGAAGTAAAACAGGGAGAGCGCGGATTGAGACAATCCGAAGCCCTTTTTCAGCATGTGAAGAATCTGCCTGAGCTCTTTGAACAGCTTTCTGCTGTTGCTTATTCATCAAGACCGAGACCTGTAGAAGGTTCATACATGCCGTGCTTCCTGGCAGGCGAAAACATGGCTCGTTCCATGGCAGCATTACTGGGCGTGCCTGCATTTGCTTTTTCACATCAGGAGGGGCACATTGAAGCTGTAAGAAGATTCAGCGGAATAGATGAAACCAGGGACTTCCTGGCATGTCACTTTTCGGGCGGAACCTGTGAAGTGCTTAAGGTTAAGCAGAATGCCGAAATCAGCAATTGCGCCTTTGATATTGAAATAATCGGCGGAACAAAGGACATTTCCTTTGGCCAGGTACTGGACAGAGCCGGAGTTGCAATGGGAATGGAGTTCCCATGCGGCGAGGAGATGGATAAGATTTCTCTTGAAACAGCCTCGTCCGCCAATGTACTTACACCGGTAAAGGTTAGTAATGCTGAGCTTAATCTTTCAGGCATAGATACTCAGATCAAAAATCTGATGGGCACTGTTGCCAATGAGCAACTGATAAAGGAAATCTTTGATGAACTGACAGATGCCATTTGCAGAATGCTCATACAGGCCTCTGAAAAGAGCGGTATCAGCGAAATAATCATGGCAGGCGGTGTTTCTTCAAGCAGGTACATCAGAGCTGAAATCGAAGATAAGTTAAAGAACTTAAACATACATTTCGATGACAGAAATCTGGCATCGGATAACGCAGTGGGAATTGCGTTTCTTGGAGGAAGGTATTCATGGGATTAAAGCCGGTCCGTGTCGGACAGCTTAACAACTACATAGGACGGGTTCTGAGGACAGATCCGATTCTGGGAAATGTCTCGGTAATCGGCGAAGTAAGCAACCTGAAATTCCACAGCTCAGGACATGTTTATTTTTCCCTGAAGGATGATGACAGCAAGATCAACTGCTTTCTGGCAGCGAGCAATCTTGAGAAGATAACATGTCCACTTGAGGAAGGAACTGAGATAATAGCCTACGGCTACATCAGCGTTTATGAACGCGGCGGCTACTATTCACTGAACATAAGAGACATTGAAGTCAACGGTGAAGGCCAGCTGGCCGTTCAGTTCGAAAAGCTTAAGGAAAAGCTGGCTAAAGAAGGGCTCTTCGACGAGGCTCACAAGAAAGAGATTCCTGCCTTTGCATCAACAGTTGCCGTTGTCACTTCGGAAACCGGTGCCGCGGTCCGCGACATTATCCGAACCATAAAGAACAAGAACAACTACACGAGCATTCTCGTTTACCCGGTTCTCGTTCAGGGACCAGCAGCTGCAGAGGATATTGCAAAGGCAATAGATGCTCTCAATGAAAACTATCCTCAGGTCGACGTGATTATCACAGGTAGGGGAGGCGGCTCCATGGAAGAACTGTGGGCCTTCAATGAGGAAAAGGTAGCAAGAAGCATATTCGCCTCGAAGATTCCTGTAATATCAGCCGTAGGTCATGAAACGGACTTTACAATAGCTGACTTTGTGGCAGATGCCAGAGCGGCAACACCTACTGCAGCGGCTGAAATGGCTGCCTTTGATACTGATGAGCTGAGGGCTTATCTGGATGACATGAAATCATTTTTGTCAGATGACCTGCTGAGAACTGTTGAACTTAGAAAAAACAAGCTTGAGGCGCTGAATCCGACTGCTTTTGCACAGAACATACAGTCGAGAATTGCCTATGAGCAGGTTAATGCGGAACGCATAATGGAGGCCATGACCGAGAATATTTCCGGCAGGCTGTCCGGCAGCAGAGAAAAGATTGAAATGCTTAAGGATTTCATAGAATCTTCAAATCCGAAGGCTATACTTGCAAGAGGATTTTCAGTTGTCACCGACAGCAATGGAAAGATAATAAACAGCACATCAAAGCTGAAAAAAGGACAGATGGTTAATATAGAGACCGGTTCAGGTTCTGCGGAAGCTGAAATAACGGCAGTGAAATAAGGAGGCAGACCTTATGGCAGAAAAGAAAACAACATTTGAAGAATCGCTTAAAAAGCTTGAAACAGCATCAGAGAAGTTGAAGTCACAGGACACTTCCCTGGAAGACGCTATCAAAAATTACGAGGAAGGTCTGAAGCATTATAAGGAATGCAGCAGAATTCTTGAGGAAGCAGAGCAGAAAGTGGAGGTTCTTACGAAATGAATGATCTGACATTTGACGATTACAAAGTAATGATAGAAGAGCATCTTACTGATTTCATGCCTGACGTGGATCAGAAGAGCATAACCCTCTATGAGGCCATGAAATACAGCATTCAGGCTGGAGGCAAGAGAATCAGACCGGTTCTGCTCATGGCTGCATGCGATTTCTGCGGAGGAAGGGCAGCTGAGGCACTGCCGTATGCATGTGCAATAGAATACATACACACATATTCGCTGATTCATGATGATCTTCCATGCATGGATGACGATGATCTCAGAAGGGGAATTCCTACTAATCACAAGGTATTCGGCGAAGCCGTTGCAACACTTGCAGGCGATGGTCTGCAGTCAGTTGCATATGAGGTAATGCAGAAGGACATGCTTCTTTACTTTGACGATCCTGACGCCCTGAAGAGAAGAATCAAGGCAGCGCTTGAAATCGTTAAGGGTTCGGGAGTTAAGGGCATGGTAGCCGGCCAGATTGCAGACATTGAAGCAGAAAACAAGAGCGTATCCAAGGAGCTTCTTGACTACATTCATCTGACAAAAACCGCAGATCTTCTCGTAGCTGCTGTAAGAGCAGGAGCAAGACTTGGCGGATGCACAGAGCATGACCTTGACAATCTGACTGTTTTTGCGGAAAACCTTGGTCTGGCGTTCCAGGTGTGCGATGACATACTCGACGTTGAGGGCGACGCCGAAATAATGGGTAAACAGACAGGTATGGATGCCGAAAAAATGAAGGCTACATATCCTTCACTTCACGGTCTTGAGGAATCAAAGGCCAAGCTTAGAGAGCTTACTGACAATGCGATTAACGCAATGGCGGAATACTATGACAACGCCGAGCTGTTTGTTAAACTTGCAAGGGATCTAGAGAACAGAATCAGCTAAGAGGTCTATTTAATGAGTAAATATCTTTTTAATCTCAACTTTCCTGAGGACCTCAGGAACATGGATTATGATGAACTGGAGCTGCTCAGTTATGAACTGAGAGATTTTCTAGTTGATTCAGTTGCGAAAACAGGCGGACATCTGGCATCAAATCTTGGAATAGTTGAACTGGCAATAGCCCTTCACAGGAGCTTTAATACTCCTGAGGACAAGATCATATGGGATGTAGGCCATCAGACCTATGTTCATAAAATCCTTACGGGCAGAATAGATGGCTTCAAAAACCTGCGAAAGCTTGGCGGCATGAGCGGCTTCCCAAAGTCAGCCGACAGCGAATACGATCTTTTTGACACGGGCCACAGCAGTACATCAATTTCTCTGGGACTTGGTCTGGCTGCAGCGCGTGATCTCAAGAATGAGGATTACAAGGTGGTTTCAGTAATAGGTGACGGTGCCATGACCGGTGGCCTTGCTTACGAGGCTCTCAACAATGCCGGCAGCATGAATACCAATTTCATAGTTCTTCTCAACGACAACGGCATGTCAATTTCACCTAACACAGGCGGACTTTCAAGCTCTCTCGGTCGTATAACCAGTACAGACAAGTACATGCACATGAAGACCCAGGTAAAGAAGGGCTTTTCAAAGGTTCCGATGATAGGTGAAAGCGTAATCTCCGGTATTCACAATGCCAAGGAGAACATTAAATACGCTGTTATCGACGGTATTCTCTTTGAAGAACTGGGCTTCAAGTACATCGGTCCCGTAGACGGTCACGACATTAAAGAAATGTGCCAGACTCTGGAGCGCGCAAAGGCAATACAGGGTCCGGTTCTCATACACGCCGTAACAAAGAAGGGCAAGGGCTACTCAAAGGCCGAAGAAAACCCGGATGTATTCCACGGCATAGGTCCTTTTGATGTTGAAACAGGAGAGGTACTCAAGAAATCATCAGGCCCATCATGGTCCTCGATTTTCGGATGCAAGCTGACGGAAATGGCCAAAACTGATGAACGCATTGTGGCTGTAAGCGCGGCCATGATAGACGGCGTTGGACTGGAAAAATTCCAGGAGGCTTATCCTGACAGACTTTTCGATGTTGGAATTGCCGAAGAACACGGAGTTACTTTCTCGGCAGGTCTTGCAAAGGCAGGACTGAGGCCTTTCGTGGCAATATATTCATCATTCCTTCAGAGAGCCTATGACCAGATAGCTGAAGATGTATGTCTTCAGAATCTGCCTGTTGTATTCTGCATTGACCGTGCAGGTGTAGTAGGCGCAGACGGTGAAACTCATCACGGCAATTTCGATATTTCCTATCTGAAATCTCTGCCTAACATGACTGTTTTAGCACCTAAGGACGGAGCTGAACTGAAGAAGATGATGGAGTTTGCGCTGACTCTTGATGGTCCCTGTGCCATCAGATATCCGCGTGGAACGGCTCCTGTTCTGAAGAAGGAGAATGAAATAGCGCCAGGCAAATCATATCAGCTCAGAAGAGGAACAGAAGCGGAAATATGGGCTGCAGGCTCAATGGTTTCACAGGCGCTTAAGGCCGCTGATATTCTCAAAAAGGACGGCGTAAGTGTAAGCGTAATAAACATTGCCTCGCTTAAACCGCTGGATGAAAAGAAGCTTAAGGCTTCAGGAGATAAATACCCGTTGATATTAACTGTCGAAGACGGAGCTCTGGCAGGAGGAATAGGTGAGACAATTAAGGCTTTGCTTGCCGAAACATCAGCTAAGGTTATAAATCTGGGGTGGCCGGATAAATTCATTGAACATGGAACGCAGGATGAACTCTATGCCAAGTATAATCTTGACGCTGAGTCAATCGCAGAAACAGTTAAGAAGAATTTATGAAAAAAAGATTAGACATACTGACAATTGAAAAGGGTCTGTTTGAGTCAAGAGAGAAGGCCAAGGCTAGCATTATGGCCGGAGTAGTTCTCGTTGACGGACAGGTAATAGACAAGCCCGGCACAAGCATAGATGAGACGGCTGAAATCAGCCTTAAAGAGGTTTTATGCCCTTATGTGAGCAGAGGTGGGCTCAAGCTTGAAAAAGCCCTTAAAACCTGGGATTTTTCCCTTGATGGCGCAAAGGCAGTGGACATTGGCGCATCTACAGGCGGATTTACGGACTGCATGCTCCAGAACGGTGCAAAGCAGGTATTCTGCATCGACGTTGGATACGGTCAGCTTGACTGGAAACTGAGAAATGATGATCGCGTTGTCAACATGGAAAAGTGCAATGTGCGATATCTTGATGTTGACGAAATCGGCAGAGATGTTGACTTCATAAGCATTGATGTATCGTTTATTTCTCTCAAGCTTGTATTCCCTGTGGCCAGTCTGCTTTTGCACGAGGATGCATGTCTGGTTTGTCTTGTAAAGCCGCAGTTTGAGGCCGGCAGAGAGCAGGTTGGAAAGAAGGGAATAGTAAGAGATCCGGCTGTTCACAAGCAGGTAATCGAGAACGTCATCGCTTACGGCGAAGAGAACGGATTGTATTCATGGGGACTGACTTATTCACCTGTTACAGGAACTAAGGGAAATATTGAATATTTGCTTTTCATGAAGAAGAAAAAGTGCGATAATAGTATAGATGTGTATGGAATTGTTTCCGAGTCACATAAAACACTGGCATAAAAGCATCAGCTTTTATATAAATTAACCAATTATTATTATTGAATATTAAAAAGGAGACTAAGGAAATGGAAGTATCGAAGAGAGTTGCGGACATGCAGTTTTCACCAATCAGAAGATTCAATAAGTACGGTTTCGAAGCAGAAGCCAATGGCAAGAAGGTATATCGTCTGAACATTGGCCAGCCTGATATTGAAACACCTGCTGTATTCAAGGAAGCAATCAACGACTTTGATCAGAAGGTTATAGCTTACGCTGAATCCGGTGGTGTTACAGAGCTGCTGGATGCAATTATTGACTACATGAAGCTGTATGGAATGAATTATTCCAGAGAAAACATCAACATTACAAATGGTGGTTCAGAAGCTCTGACTCTCACATTTACAGCTCTGCTCAACCCTGGTGAAGAAGCTCTGATGGCTGAGCCTTTCTACACTAACTATAACACTTTCTGCAATCAGGTTAACGGCGTGCTCGTTCCACTGACAACAAGTGCAGAAGACGGCTATGCATGGGCTAAGAAGGACCTTATCGAAGCAGCAATTACTCCTAAGACAAAGGCAATCTGCTGCATCAGCCCTGGCAACCCTACAGGAAGAGTACTGACTCTCGACGAAATGAAGATGATTGGCGAAATCGCCAAGGAACATGACCTGTGGATTATCTCCGACGAAGTATACAGAGAATTTGCTTATGACGGCAGAGAAGTAACATCATTCGGAATGCTTGAAGATCTTGCTGACAGAGTTGTTATCATTGACTCAGTATCAAAGAGATATTCAGCATGCGGAGCAAGAGTTGGTGCCGTTATTTCAAAGAACAAGGATTTCATGGATTCAATCCTTAAGCTGGCTCAGGGAAGACTGTGCTGTCCAACTCTGGAACAGGTTGGTGCTGCTGCACTGTTCAGACTCGACAAGAGCTACTATGATGAAGCAAAGGCAGAATACTGCGCAAGAAGAGATGCTGCTTACGAAGAAATCTCAAAGATTCCTGGCGTAACATGCCAGCTTCCGGGCGGTTCATTCTACATGACTGCAAAGCTGCCGGTTGATGACGTGGAAGACTTCCTCATGTTCATGCTTACTGAATTCGACGACAATGGTGAAACAGTAATGTTCACACCTGCAGGCGGATTCTTCGGTACTCCTGGCGTAGGTCAGTCCGACATGAGAATCGCTTACGTTCTGAAGGCAGAAGATATGAAGGCCGGCATC
>JAUNIQ010000112.1 GCA_030535275.1 Bacillota bacterium
TGATAGGGTCAAGACCGTCAATTCCCAAATCGAAGAGAACCAGGTCCTCCATCTCATCAACACTCTTTATTTTGTCACCTACGCTTACGAGTATGCTTGCTCTGCCGTCACTAACGTAACCTGCAGGCATTTCGAAATTCTGTGCACCGAGAATTGCTGAAACATTGGCCTGTGTAATAACACCGGTCATGTCAGCACTATCTATTGCCGCCTGTTTCTGTGATTCTATTTGAGCAAGCGTGCCCTGAAGCTTAGAAACAACAGCATCTATTGTTCCCTTCTGACCCGATATGTCAGAATAGCTTGTTGACATGTCAAAAGTAAGGCTTTCCTTCTGCGACTGGAGGTCTGAAATCGTTGTATCCAGTGCCTTTATAGTAGCCTTTAGGTTAGCCATTTCCTGCTTTTGCTCTTCTGTCGGGTTGTCTATTTTTTCAAGGGCCTTCAGGCTTTCCTCGCGCTGCTCCTTGTTGGACTTTGCCATGCTAATGGCAGAGTCATATTGAGCGGCGGCATCAGCCTGGCCGTTTTTTATCTGATCCTTGCCCTTATCAATTGCCTTGGAGCCGTTCTTGGCTTTGCTTATGCCGCTCTTGAGCTGTCCTTCGCCCTTGTTGAACTGATTTCTGATAGCGGCCTGAACCTTCTCATTCACGGCATCGATTTTATCCTGTGAAAGGACAATCTGTACTCCTTCGTCTATCATTCCCACATAGGAAACAGAAGCTACCCCTTCAGTTCCTTCAAGGGAGCTCTGCAGCTTTTCTTTGACAAAGGTGGAAACTTCCGCAGGAGTTTTGTCCTTGACTCCAACTGCGGCAATGGTTACAGGCATCATGTCCAGGTTAATCTTGAGAACCAGCGGCGTAGATGCCATGTCCGGAAACTGGGTCTCAATCTGGTCAATCTTATCCCGTATATCGACAGATATTGCGTCCATGTTAACGTCATCTGTAAATTCCAGCGAAACAATGGAATAATTGTCCGCAGAAATGGACGTAACATTTTTGATGTTACTCAAAGTGGCAAGCTGCTTTTCCACAGGCTTGTCCACGGGCGTGGAATTGGATACCGGATAAGTAGTAGCTACAACAACATAAGGTGTATCAATGCTTGGCAGCAGGTCCGGCGTCATCTTGTAGACTGCTACAAAGCCAAAAACTGCTACGACTACTACTGCAACGAATATGGTGAATGGTTTTTTAATACTGTATTTTGTCAACATGTTGTTAGTTTATCACAATTGTATATTAATTGCACTTGTTATCTGAACTTTCTAAAGTCCCATCTGGAACCGTTAAAATAATTAAAATCAACGAATTTTTCTCCACCTGCAACATACTTTGAAAGCCCCTTGAAGGTATACTGGCAGAAGGTCCAGTCCCTGCCGTCAGGGAGCTTGTCCGGCACAGTCGGATCGCTTATCCATATTGGATAATCTTCATAGGCATTCTGAATATAGAGCTTGTAACAGTGACTGTTGGTGTATATAATCGGCTTCTTGTGATATCTCTTTTCAAGCTTTTCGAGAATGATATCCAGCCTGTCGCAAACCGCCTGACGGCTTGGATGATTGCTGGAATAATTTCCGTAAAATTCCAGATCTATTACAGGTGGCAGACTGCCCCAGGATTTTGGAACAGTATTGATAAAATTCTCAGCCTGAGTTTCCCCATCCGTGTCAAAGCTCAGGAAGTGATAGGCACCGACAGGTATCCCCGCTTTCCTTGCTTCATCCCAGTTCTTCCCGAAGTTGGAATCAACATAGGAGCTGCCTTCTGTAGCCTTTATGAATGCAAAGGCAATATCCTCATCCTTGAGACCCTCCCAGTCGATATCCTTCTGATAAAGAGACACATCAATGCCCTTTACAGGATAAGGATTGTCGGGATCATATCCTGCTTCAGTCACAAAAAAGAAGGCATATCTTCCGCCTATGAAAAGTATTATGCCCACTATTATTGCTATTATCAGCAAAATCCACGTATTTATTTCTTTTGTGCGTTTCTTTCCCAAAATACTCCGTCCTTGTATCCCTGAATTGTCTGATCGCTTTCAGCCATTTCAAGGCGTTTCTGTGCCCATATGCAGTACTGGGCATCTTTCTCAATTCCGGTATAATGCCTGCCAAGCTTTCTGGCTGTAACGCAGCTGCTTCCCGAACCGGAAAAAGGATCAAGAATCAGATCTCCCGGATTGGAACTGGCAAGAATCAGCTTGGCCATAAGCTTTTCGGGCTTCTGTGTCGGATGAGCAGTATTCTCCGGCATGGACCAGAAAGGCACTGTAATGTCATCCCAGAAATTCGACGGACAGGTATCTCTGTAATTGCCATCGTCGGTTTCATTCCAGTCCTTAGGCTGACCGTCCTGCCTGTAGGGCGCAATTACCTTCCGTCTGAGCTTAACTTCATCAAGATTAAATGTATAATCATCGGATACCGTAGCGAACCAGATATCCTCCATGCTGTTCTTCCAGTTTGCCTTTGCGCCTCTGCCCTTTTCCCGTTGCCAGGTTATTCTGTTCCTGACAATGAAATAGTCGCTGAGAACACTGCCGATAATCGAGCTGCACTGCCAGTCGCAGCATACATATATTGAGCCCTTATTGCTCAGGGTATGTCTGTAGGCTTCAATCCAGTTACTTGTGTATTTTTCGTATTCATCCGAATCAATCTTCGAGAAGCTTGAACCATTGAATTTCTTGTTCATGTTGTATGGTGGATCCGCAATAATCAGGTCCGCGCATGCATCAGGCAGCAGCTCTGCAAAGGCAAGACAGTCCCCGTTGAAAATGCTGTCAACATGGTTGCTGCCATCAGGCTTTGCAGGGCATTTATCCAGCAGGTATCTGCCCTCTTCCACTGAAATATCTATGGTTTTGTTTCTTTCGGATTTATCTGTTTTCATATATTGAAAGCCTGTTTCTTCCGGCATTCTTTGAATCGTACATTGCCTGGTCGGCTGCATCATAAAGGTCCTTGAATGTATTTATGCCACCCTCGGAAATGGAAACTCCCATGGAGAATGTTGTGCCGTTCTCAACGGATTCCATTTTAACTCTTATGGATTCAAAGGTCTCGCGTACTCTTGTGAAAATAACTTCATCGTTAACACCTGCCGGGAAGAACATTGCAGCAGCAAATTCATCTCCGCCGAGTCTTCCAGAAATATCGGAATCACGAAGACTTTCCTGAATGGCATCAGCCAGAACGATGAGGAATTCGTCTCCGTTTCTGTGGCCATAGGTGTCGTTATAATCCTTGAAATTGTCAACGTCTATCATAAGAAATACCGTCCTGTATTTCTTATCCAGAAGCTTAAGCTCCACCTCACTTACAAATGCAGAGTGATTAAACAGGCCTGTAAGCGAATCCTTCCTGAATGTCTGCTCCCAGACCTCAAGTCTGCTTTCTGCCATCTGTTTTTCTGTATGATAGAGTCTGTTTGCAGCATTAGTCTGAGTAATGTCAAATACATAAATATCAGATCTTTCCTGTCCAACGGCTGAGTCGAAATAGCTTCTGCCAAGGCATACTACCGAGATTTCACTACCATCCTTTCTGAGAAGCGGATGCTCGAAATATGCAAGCTGGTGTCTGCCTATCTGTTCGGCAACCATGGCTAAATACAGAGTCCTGCATCGCTCAGGAATAAGGTCACTCTGATAAACAAATTTCTCTTTAAGATCTACTTCAGTATAGCCTGTAAGTTCTGTAATGCTTTCATCCCATTTAATAATGCGGAAGTCCTTATCCAGTGTGTATTTCACATAAGGAACGTTGTGAACTTCCTTGTTTTCCATCTGCTTAGAATTTTTGTATCTGGCTGAATTTGGCCGTTCTTCTTCATCTGATGGGCTTTCAATTGCATTGAAAATATCTGCATTGAGGTCAAGCTTATCGCTTGCAACCATCTGAACAAATTCATTTACTATGGCAGGGTCAAACTGCGTTCCCGCATTTTTGAGAAGCTCAGCTATTGCCTCTTCGCTTGAAAGCGCCTTCTTATATGGCCTTTCACTTACCATGGCATCATATGAATCAATAACCGCAATGAATCTGGACAAGAATGGAATGGTTTCCTTGCTCAGTCCATCAGGGTAGCCCTTGCCATCCCAACGCTCATGATGGTGAAG
>JAUNIQ010000113.1 GCA_030535275.1 Bacillota bacterium
CCAACGCACTGGGATTTACTTTTACACAACTCGAATTTCAAAATTTATTCAACGAATTTGCTGAAATCAACGCGCTACTTTAGATAACCTTTTATTTGCTTGACAATGCGAACAAATGTTCGTAATATATAGGCAGGAGGATTGGAAAAGGGAGGATTAGAGATATGAAACTGCTGGCAAAACCAATAGACGCCATGGTTGTGTTCAGGGCCGGAAACGGGCAGCCAAGGCCATATAAATTCAAGATTGAAGAGAACGGAGAGAAGATAACCATTTTCGTAGATCAGATAATATACTCACACAAAAGCAAGGTTTGCGGTGCCGAGAATATTCTCTACGAATGTCAGAGCACAATAAACGGGCGTGAGAGAAGATTTGAGCTGAAGTATTTCTGTTCCAGATGCGAGTGGCAGTTGTATAAGATGTGAAAATACATTGTTAAAATGTATGAAATGTGATATATTATTCGTACGAAAATATTATATTAAATCGTACGATAAGGGGTGAACGATATGACAATCACAGCGACGGAATTCAAAAAGAATCTTGGAAAATATCTTACACTTGCAAAAGATGAAGATATTTACGTAACAAAGAACGGTAAAGAAATTGCCAAGCTGTCAAATCCGACCAGCGATAAGATTGCAATGTTGGACAGTCTGGTAGGAATAGTACCGGAAGATGACAAAATGAGTCTGGAGGAGATTAAGGAAGCGAGGCTTTCAAGGCAATGATTTTCATGGTTGATACAAATGTAATGGTGGACATTCTTGAAAACAGAAAGGAATATTTTAACGATTCCTATCTGGTTGTCAGGAATGCCATTGAAAACGGGGATAAAATCATGTACCCGGTTTCCGCAACTACGGATATTGCATATATTATGAGAAAAAACAACAACGTCAAAGAAAAACTTACCAGACTTTCATGCTGTCTTCAGATAGTTGATGTTAAGGCAGAGGATTTTTTTGCTGCCATGAGAGCGAACATGAATGACTTTGAGGATGCGCTCTTATCAGCCGTAGCCAGGAGAAACAGGGCCGAATACATTGTAACCAGAAACAAGAAAGATTTTGAAGGATCCGGGGTTCAGGCGATTACACCGAAAGAGTTCCTGGATATTATAATGCGGGAGGATATATAGTATGAAACAGGAAACCTTAAAAAAAATGACGATAGATGCCGGCGACATTACAAAGCTGGACGTTGATGCCATCGTAAATGCGGCCAATAAGAGTCTTCTTGGAGGCGGTGGAGTTGACGGCGCCATTCACAGAGCGGCGGGACGTGAGCTACTGGAGGAATGCATGGGACTGGGCGGATGTCCGACAGGAGAAGCGAAAATTACGAGGGGATACAAGCTGCCGGCAGAACACGTGATTCACACCGTTGGGCCAATTTATTCCGGCAGCCCCGACGATCCGGTAAAGCTGGCAAACTGCTACAGCAACTCCCTGGAACTGGCAAAGTTAAATGATGTACACAGCATCGCCTTCCCGGCAATATCCTGCGGCGTTTACGGATACCCAAATGATAAGGCTGCTGAGATAGCCGTGGCAACAGTAGCAGGCTGGCTTGAAGCAAATGAGGACTATGACATGAAGGTTATATTCAGCTGCTTCGGAGACAGGATGGTAAAACTGTATCAGAAGGTGCTGGGGAAGTGAATTTCACTGCTTTAACGCATAAAAATCCTCGTTGACACTCAGTACATAATAATGTAGAATGAAAGCACTCGCAGGGCGAGTGCTTTTTTGGTGTACTTTTTTGTCAGGAAAGCCTTGCTCGGAGTAAAAATAAATCCGTTCTTTATGCGGTAAAAAGGAGAGAAACAAATGGAAGAAATCATGAACGAAGAAATGCTGTTAACGCAGGAAGGTTACGACAAAATCGTTGCTGAACACGAGGAGCTGGTATCAGTCAAACGTGCGGAGGTAGCAGCAAGAATCAAGGAAGCAATCTCATACGGAGACATTTCCGAGAATGCGGAATATGATTCAGCTAAAAACGAGCAGGCAGAGCTGGAAGAAAGAATCCACGAGCTGGAAGAAATCATGCGAAAAGCCAAAATCGTTCAGGAAGAAGACATGAAGGGCGATACAGTAAACATCGGCCTTAAAGTTACTGTCAAGGATTTAGATACAGGAGACAAAGAGGTATTCTCTATAGTGGGTGCCACGGAATCAGATCCGTTTAACGGCAAAATCTCTACAGAGTCCTCAGTTGGTAAAGCGCTCATCGGCAAAAAGAAGAATGAAACTGTAGCAATTGAAGTTCCTGACGGAATTATCAACTACAAAATCATGAAGATCGAAAAGTAAAGTATAGCGGAATAATAGACACGCGGTAGCTTGCAGCCAAATCAAAGATTTGGGCAAGCCTCGCGTCGGACCTACCGGCAATTTACTTCGCAAATTGGGTTAGGTCCAGAAGGAGAAAAAAATGAGCGACGAAAGAATTAACGAACAGAACGAAGTATTTGAAATATCAGAACAGGAAAGAAGCGAACAGTCACAGATCAGAAGAGACAAGCTGGCAAAGCTTCAGGAAGCAGGAAGAAATCCATATATTCACGAAACATGGGATCAGAATGCATACTCAAAGACTATCAAAGAAAACTTTGAAGACTATGATGGCAAGGAAGTATCAATTGCCGGCAGAATGATGGCTAAGCGTGTTATGGGTAAGGCTGCATTCATAGATATTCAGGACTACGAAGGAAGAATCCAGTGCCACATCAAGAGAGATGTTCTGGGAACTGAAGAATACCAGTGGTTCAAGCAGTCAGACATAGGCGACATCTTCGGTATCGTAGGTAACGTCTTCATGACACAGAGAGGCGAGATCACTGTAGAAGCAACAAAGATGGTACTGCTCTCAAAGTCACTGCAGGTACTTCCGGACAAGTGGTCAGGACTGAAGGACATGGATCTCAGATACAGACAGCGTTATGTTGACCTGATCATGAATCCTGAAGTAAAGGACAGCTTCATTAAGAGATCAAAGATCATAAAGGAAATAAAGAGAACTCTGGAAGAAGAATTCGGATATCTGGAAGTTGATACACCAATCCTGACAACAATTGCAGGCGGTGCGAATGCAAGACCGTTCAATACATATCACAACACTCTGCATCTGCCTATGAAGCTGAGAATCGCTAACGAACTCTATCTGAAGAGACTGGTCGTAGGCGGTCTGGACAGAGTATATGAAATGGGCAAGATGTTCAGAAACGAAGGTATGGACAAGAACCATAACCCTGAATACACATCAATGGAATGTTACTATGCGTACGGAAACATGGAAACGACTATGCGCGTAACAGAATCAGTCATTTCAAATGCTGCCAAGGTTTCAACAGGCAGCATGGTGATCAACTATCAGGGCAAGGAATTTGACCTGACTCCGCCATGGCAGGTTCTGGATATGACAGATGCTGTAAAGCAGGTAACAGGAATTGATTTCCGCGCAATAGAAACTGATGAAGATGCCAGAGCAGCAGCTATCGGATACGGTATGGAAGCTGAAGATGTAGAAGGAATGTCAAGAGGTAAGCTTATCGCAGAAATGTTTGAAGAATACTGCGAAGACTATCCTGGACTTCTGGACGGACCTGTATTCGTAACAGGACATCCGGTTGAGATCTCACCACTTGCTAAGAGAGACCCTAAGGATCCTAGGATCACAAGAAGATTTGAAGCATACATCAATGGCTGGGAAGTTGCCAACGCATTCTCAGAACTTAATGACCCGATCGACCAGTACGAAAGATTCGTAGAACAGCAGCATGAGCTGGACTGCGGACTTGATGATGAAGCACATCCAATGGATATGGACTTCGTAAACGCACTGGAAGTAGGTCTGCCTCCAACAGGCGGTCTGGGCATCGGAATCGACAGAGTTATTATGCTGGTAACTGACGCTCCAACAATCAGAGACGTTATCCTGTTCCCTACAATGAAACCTTTGGACTCTGACAAGAAGGTTGAGAAGGCTGCTGCGGCTCCTGTTGAAGCTGCTCCGGTTGTTGAAGAAAAGATTGATTTCAGCAACGTAGTAATCGAACCTCTCTTTGAAGATTTCGTCGATTTCGAGACATTTTCTAAGTCCGATT
>JAUNIQ010000114.1 GCA_030535275.1 Bacillota bacterium
TTGACGAACGGGCTCTTGCTGACGCTCTCAAGGCAGGCTTCATAGCAGGTGCCGCAACCGACGTTCTGACCACGGAACCGCCTGAAGCAGACTGTCCGCTTATCGGACTGGACAACTGCATAATCACACCTCACATGGCATGGGCACCAAAAGAAATGCGAGAGATCATAATTGATACCCTCGCAGATAACCTTGCCGCCTGGCTGGATGGAAGATCACAAAATCGCGTAACCGATTAGGCCCAGCGCAACTCCTATTATTGCCCCGGCAATTACATCACGCGGGTAATGTACTCCACCGGCTACACGGATAATTGCCAGAATGACTCCGGCGATGCCGATTAGTATGCCGCTTACAGGCTGCACCATGAACGCTGTTACGGCAATAATGAAAATCGAAAAGACATGACGGCTCGGGAAAGACTTTCCCGGGCTGTCTTTTTTAATTATTGGCTCAGGCGCACCCGGCTCATCGTAAGGCCTGGGTGCATTGTACAGATGCCTGAAAATGCTCACAAGAACAAAGGAAACTCCGGGCACCACAATATAAGGCATGAGTTCTGTCATCCAGTTTCCTCGACAGCTCACTGCCAGATACACAATCAGTGCCGGATAGAATATGTAAATTGCCGTAGTAAGTATTTTATCTACGGCAATTATTGTCTTTGCATTATTTTTTAACAAGTTCAATTGCTTCCTTACCCGTCATATGCTCAACATCAATTGCGAAAACAAGCATAGGCATGCCTTCCTTTTTTAATGCTTCTTCGACCTTTTCCTTAGGTGCCTCCGGCCAGTATTTCACGGACAGTATTCTGTGAGCGTGCTTAAATTCCTCTCCGAAATGCTCGAGCTCACGAACTTTTCCGAAGGCTATTACACTTCTGAAGTAGGTTGTAAATTCCTCGCCTACTATCTGGTCCTGATCGATTACACAGAAGCTTACCTTGTCGTGCTTTCTCATTGCATCAAGCTTGTGGCCTGCCTTTGCGCAGTGGAAATAGATCTTCCCTTCGTCATAAACGAAGCTTAGAGGAACGGCATAAGGATAATCCTCATCGCCAAGTACAGCGAGCACTCCCGATGTCGCCTTGTTGAGAACCTCAATTGTTCTTTCTTCAGACATTTCCTGTCTGAACCTTCTCATCTTTCTAAATTCTGTCATGTTGTTTTCCTCGCTTTACAGTTCTCCGCAGGAGCCTACAGGTGTTGCCCCGCCAATTGCATCTATAACGGATTCAGTCTTTTCCTTGTCAAACCAGCTGCACAGTTCTATGCCGTGCATTCCCGCATCTGACAGCTTCTTTGCTGCAGCATTTGCCTGTTCCTGGTCCTTAACGAAGATGGCTCGAGTGTGCATGCCGTCAGCATTTATTTCAACTTCTGATGGCTCCTCAACTCCTCTCATTACAACGACGATTCCGTATTCACTGAATTCCTCAAGAGCTGATACCTTTTCAAGTTCTGCAGGAAGATAATCAGCGTGACGAATCTTGACGCCTTCACCTGCCAGTGCAGACATTTCAGCAGTAACATCATCATCGAAATCACCGCAGAGATTGAAGAGTGTGTATCCTTCGTCAGCCAGTTTTTTAACATAAGCCTTTGCACTTTCCATGTCGCCTGTTCCCGCTACCAGATTGTAGCTTTCGGCATTTTCATATACTCCATTGTACTTTTCCGGTGAACTTCCCGGTACATTTACCAACCATGCAAATTTCAGCATTTTGTTTTCCTCCTTAATAAAAACTTCATTTAGTTAATTATCGTACAAAAGCCGCCAAACGTCAATAATTGCAGGCTTCCTCTTGACAAGTTAGCTTTGCCTAACTATAATCATCATAGAGAAGTTAGGAGAGACAAACCGTGAACATTTTAGGCTGGATAATTTTAATAACAGCAATTGCCGGAATAGGCGGCACCGGTGTAGGCGGCTACATCGGCGCTGTTTTGCGCAATGATTCAACGAAGGTTGTCAGCCTCCTTCTTGCCTTTGCAGGAGGAGTCATGATGGCTGTAGTTTGCTTTGACCTGATTCCGGAAGCCTTCAGACCTGAAGGTGCTGAGGAGAACATGCCAATCTGGATTGTCATTGGAGGCATTCTCCTGGGATTCATAGTTGTTTATCTTCTTAATCTCTGGATAGACAACTCCACAAGTCGCGAGATGGAACATGTTAATGAAGCACATCCCCGTGCTCATGACGATCTTGATGAACTGATTCACGCAGACCACTATAACAAGCATAAGCTTGAACATGAACACGGACATACTATGGGCCTTGGGCAGGTACACGACCAGGAACAGCATCGTGAACTGTTTGTTGCAGGAGTGGTAATGGCAGCAGCCATTGCGCTTCACAACATCCCTGAAGGCATGGTCATCGGTGCATCATATGCGGGCGACATGTTCACTGCCAGCAGCATAGTGGGAAATTCCGGATTCATTATTGCAATCGTTATCGGCCTTCACAATATCCCTGAAGGCATGGCCGTATCAGTTCCTCTCATTTCAGGAGGTTCTAAGGCCTGGAGGGCTGTTCTCGTAACAGCATCAACGGGAATCCCTACGGTAATCGGCGCAATATTCGGCTACTGCCTGGGCCTTATAAGTCCTGTCTGGCTTTGCATATCACTGGCATTTGCCAGCGGCGCAATGCTCTATGTGGTATTTGGAGAGCTCTTCCCTGAAAGCTTTCTCATGTGGAAAAGCAAGGCTCCCGGCGGCATGGCACTTATCGGTTGCCTTGTAGGTCTGGTTCTCGTATACTGCTAGTATAGGAGATGCGAAAATGCTTTTAATAACTCACGATTTTACAGATCCATATTTCAATCTCGCCTCAGAGGAATACTTCCTGCGTGAATTCGACGAGGAAATAATCTACCTATGGAGAAACGATAATGCCGTAATAGTCGGCAAAAATCAGAATACAATAGAAGAGGTTAATCAGCACTACATCGATGAGCACGGCATTAAGGTCGTACGCAGACTTACCGGTGGCGGTGCTGTTTTTCATGACATCAACAATATAAACTACTCGGTAATTCTCCGGAACGAAAGCGGCCTGTTCTCAAACTACGCCCTTTTCACAAAACCTATCTGCGAATACCTGAACACTCTTGGCGTGTCAGCTGAACTTAACGGACGAAACGACATTACCATTGAAGGGCTCAAGTTCTCCGGCAATGCACAGGCCGTTGTGAATGGGCGCATCATGCATCACGGAACACTGCTCTTCAGTTCGAACCAGTCAGACATTGAAGGTGCCCTTAAGCCATCCAAGCTGAAAATTGAAAGTAAGGGTGTCAAGTCTGTGAGGAGCCGTATTACAAACATTTCCTCCCATCTTGCAAAGGCAATGACTACGGAGGAATTCATGACCGGACTTTATGAATTCTTCAGGGAAACTCTTGCTGACTGCAGAGTTTATTCACTGAGCGAACGTGACATCTCAGAAATACAGAAGCTGGCGGACATAAAATACTCCACCTGGGACTGGAATTACGGCCATTCACCGAAGTATGCATTTTCAAATCAGAAGAAGTTTGCCTTCGGCCTTGTTGACCTCAGGCTGAATGTTGCTTCCGGTGTAATAAAAGACATTAGAATATTCGGTGATTACTTCGCCATAAAGGATATCAAAGAAATAGAGACAGCCCTGAGGGGCTGCCTCCATGAACCGGGTGCCATTACCCGGACTCTTGAACCGTTTAATATTGATGACTATATCAGCCACATGACCAGAGATGAGCTGGTTGAACTGATCACTCTGGTGTAGCTGATTCGAAAGCAAATTGTTTAAGCTTCATAGCTTATGAAAGCAACCCACTCTGTTGTTGTTCCTAAAAAGCCACCTTCAGTAATATTTACATTTCTGTTTCTTATTTGAGTTTTTTACACTGCATATTGTCCATTTACAAACACAACCTCTTCTGTATTTGCATATGTCTGTCCGTAAACATTTACCAGGGCAATGATGAAATCTATTAAACTCCAGACTCCCAGTCCGCCGCCT
>JAUNIQ010000115.1 GCA_030535275.1 Bacillota bacterium
CCAACGCACTGGGATTTACTTTTACACAACTCGAATTTCAAAATTTATTCAACGATTTTACTTTTTATGCATTGTATGAATAATGTATTCACAATGAAAACATTTGTTTACAAACGTCTGTTCGTATGGTATACTTAAAACGGAAAAGGGAGAATTTATGATTATATTAGGAATTGACCCGGGTTACGCCATTCTGGGATGGGGTGTAATCGAAAAGACCGGAAACAGGTTTAAGGCACTGGATTATGGTGCAGTAACAACTCCCAAGGAGATGGACATGCCCGACAGGCTTGAAGCCCTCTATGACGGTCTGAGGGAGATAATTGAAGAGTACAGGCCCGAGGTTGCCAGCATTGAGAAGCTTTTTTTTAACACGAATACAACTACGGCGATCAATGTTGGACAGGCCAGAGGAGTAGCCATACTTGCATGCATCAAAGGCGGTCTGGAGATAGCGGAGTATACGCCCCTTGAAATCAAGCAGGCACTGGTAGGATACGGAAGGGCGGACAAACAGCAGGTACAGTTCATGGTAAAGACCATGCTGAATCTTAAGTCGGTTCCAAAGCCGGATGATACGGCTGATGCGCTGGCTGCTGCCATATGTCACGGGCATACTGCAGATACGAGAATGATATTAAAAGGATAGAGGATAAATGATAGGATTTCTGAGAGGACAAATCGCCGAAAAGGGCGACGGATATGTGATAGTGGATGTTAACGGGGTAGGCTATCTTGTTAATGTCCCAACAAACACGAGAGCGTACCTCTGTGCAGAGGGTGAAGAGGTTCTCCTGCATACAACGATGATAGTCAGGGAAGATGATGTGAATCTTTTCGGTTTTTCTGGAAAGGGCGAACTTGATGCCTTCAAAAAACTCATAGGAATAAGTGGTGTTGGGCCCAAGGCTGCAGTGGCAATACTATCCGCCTTTAGTCTTGAACAGCTGAAGCAGGCAATAGTTTTCGAGGATGCAAAGGCGCTTCAGAGAGCAAATGGAATTGGCAAAAAAACTGCTGAGCGCATAGTGCTTGAACTTAAGGATAAATTTACAGCAGACGGAACGGCAGATCCTTATGCAGCTGCTGAAGGAATTGATGCGGCAGCGACAGGAGGAAGAGGCGAAGCAATCAATGCGCTGCTGGCTCTGGGTTATACGAGAGGTGAGGCCACAAGTGCGCTGGCCGGCATTGCAGAGAAGGATCTGACGACGGAAGAATATATCAAGAAGGCATTGAAGAACCTGTTTTAACAAAAGCTGACGTCTGCTTTTGCATGAGAGGATTAACATGGATTACGAAGAAAGAATTACATCTGCACAGATGGGACAGGGTGAGGAGAGAAGCGAGTTTTCTCTCAGGCCCCAGTCACTGCAGGATTATATCGGGCAGAAAACGGCGACGGATAATCTGAAGGTTTTCATTGAAGCAGCCAAGCTGAGAGGGGAACCACTTGATCACGTTCTGTTCTATGGACCTCCGGGTCTTGGCAAGACAACTCTGGCAGGGATTATTGCCAATGAGATGGGCGTTGATATCAGGATTACATCGGGACCGGCAATTGAGAGAGCGGGTGACCTTGCAGCGATTCTGACAAATCTCAACGATAACGATGTGCTCTTCATAGACGAGATACACAGGCTGAACAGAAGTGTCGAAGAGGTGCTTTATTCGGCTATGGAGGACTATGCCCTGGATATCATTATCGGCAAGGGACCTTCGGCGAGAAGCATCAGGCTGGACATAGCGAGATTTACTCTTATCGGTGCCACAACCAGAGCAGGAAGCCTCAGCGCGCCTCTGAGGGACAGATTTGGCGTCAGCTGCAAGTTTGAAATGTACACAACAGAAGAACTGGCTGAGATTATAAGAAGAACGGCCGGACTTCTTAAGGTAGCTGTTGATGACCAGTCTGTACTTGAAATGGCCAAGAGATCCAGGGGAACTCCGCGTGTTGCAAACAGAATACTTAAGAGAGTGAGAGACTTCTCTCAGGTTAAAGGTAATGGCAGCATAGACATTGATATTACCAGGAGCGCGCTGGACGCACTTGGCGTTGATTTCATGGGCCTTGAAAACCTGGATAGAGAAATTCTTAAGACAATAATCGACAGATTTGATGGCGGTCCAGTCGGCATCGACACCATAGCTGCATCAATCGGAGAAGAGAGGGTTACCATAGAAGATGTTTATGAGCCGTATCTTATTCAGATAGGTTTCCTGAACAGAACAAAGAAGGGCAGAGTTGTATCCAGGGCGGCATATAAACACCTGGGTCTGGAGTACTGCGGAGAGGAGAATGACCAGCTGGAGATGGACGTGTAAAGCCTTGACCTGACTGGGTTTCGACAATATAATATACATGTAAACTATTTGTCTGCGTTTAGACGAAAGGAAAGACATGAGAATAGAAGATTTCGATTATAATTTACCGGAAGAATTAATAGCACAGAAGCCTGCTGACCAGAGGGACAGTTCCAGGCTTCTTGTTGTACATAGAGATGAGAATGAGGATGGCAGCTGGGCCGACATCAGAACCGAGCATCGTCATTTCAGGGATATTCTCGAATATCTCAAACCGGGAGACTGCCTCGTGCTTAATGACAGCAAGGTCATACCGGCAAGGCTCTTCGGTACCAAGGAAGTTAAGGATGCGAAAAGCAAGCTGCCGGGTGCAAAGGCAGAATTCCTGCTAATTAAACGAACAAGCGGTGAAGATACCTGGGAGGTTATGGTTAGACCGGGAAGGAGACTTAAACCGGGCGACGATGTTATCTTCAGCGGACCGGGCTCAGACATTCCTGATGGCCTGCCTCTTAAGGCGCATATAATTGATTACGGTCAGGATGGTACCAGAATAGTAAAATTCGAATACGAGGGAATTTTCATGGAAAGGCTCGAGGAAATAGGAAGCATGCCTCTGCCGCCTTACATTGAAAGACATTCTGAAGATACAGACAAAGAACGCTACCAGACCGTTTACTGCAGGGAAGAAGGTTCTGTAGCAGCGCCTACAGCAGGCCTGCACTTTACGGACGAGCTTCTTGCAAAGGCAGAAGAAATGGGAGTGGAACTGGCTTATGTTACTTTGCATGTGGGAATCGGAACATTCAGACCGGTCAAGGTTGAGAACATAGAAGATCATCACATGCATTTTGAGGAATACTCAATAAGCCCTGAGGCCGCTGAAACAATAAACAGAGCCAAGAGAGATGGGAGACGTATTATCAGTGTGGGAACAACATCCACGAGAACTGTTGAAAGTGCAGCTAGATGGAATGATGAAGTAAAATGCTGGCAGCTAAAAGCAGGCAGCGGCAGTACAGGTATATTCATTTATCCCGGATATGAATGGAAAATTACTGACAGTCTGATTACTAATTTTCATTTGCCGAAATCTACGCTGATCATGCTGATTTCAGCATTGTATGACAGAGAAAAAATACTTGAAGTGTATGAAAAAGCTGTAAGAGAGGAATACAGATTCTTCTCATATGGTGATGCTATGTTCATAGAATAACCGGGGAGGAAGAAAATGAGAAAGCAGATTGATGTGCCTGCAAAACTGGATAGTTTCGAACAGGTCAGAAGATTCATTGAACAGATTCTGCAGGAGGAACGGGTTACAAGCGAGGTAATCAATGAAAACATTCTGGTTATTGAGGAAGTATTCGTCCGAATTGCAGAAAATTATGAAGTTGATGATGAAATAATAAATATTACCGTAAGTGAAGCTTTTGGCGAGATAAAAGTTTTTCTGAAGTTTTCAGGAGAGCGTTTTAATATTGATTTCAATAATGGAGATATTTACGACCCGGGGGCAATTATTCTAAGTAAGTATGAAGACAAAATTGGTCTGAAATACAGAAAACGAGACAATACGATACGTATAATTGCAAGAAGAAGATTTGTAATGGTACACTGAATTTGTAACGCTCCTGCCTAATAGAATACAATATCTA
>JAUNIQ010000116.1 GCA_030535275.1 Bacillota bacterium
TCCGCCGAAGCCGCCAAATCCGCCACCGCCGAATGCGCCGCCGAACATGTTGAATATATCTTCGAAGCCACCAAAACCACCGGCTCCGCCGAAACCGCCGGCAAAGCTGTTAGGGTCTACACCTGCATGTCCGAATCTGTCATATTTTGATTTCTGTTCCGGATCTGATAGGCATGCGTATGCTTCGTTAATTTCCTTGAATTTTTCTTCTGCCTCCTTGTTGTCAGGGTTCTTGTCAGGATGATATTTCATTGCAAGCTTTCTGAAAGCCTTCTTGATTTCATTATCGCTGGCACCCTTCTTGAGGCCTAGGACTTCATAATAATCTCGTTTTTCTGCCATCTTCTAAAACCTCGAATCGGCCGGGCGCAAGCGCCCGGCCGGATTCAACCTTCCGTTGATAATTATTTTTCTTCGTCGTCTACAACTTCGAAGTCTGCATCGACAACATTGTCGTCTCCGCCAGGAGCAGCACCTGCTGCACCGCCCATGTCAGGGCCAGGGCCGCCTGCAAAGCCCGCGCCACCCATGCCGCTCATGTCAGGGCCTGCGCCTGCAGCTCCCTGAGCCTGCTGTGCCTGCTGGTACATCTTGGCTGAGATTGTGTGGAACTTTTCTGTGAGAGCTTCTGTCTTTGCCTTAATGTCTTCAATGTTGTTAGCGTTCAGTGCGCTCTGGAGAGCATCCTTGGCTGCATTGATGTCATTCTTTTCTTCTTCTGACAGTGCGTTGTCAAGTTCCTTAACGTTCTTTTCTGTTTCGTAGATCAGAGTTTCAGCCTGATTCTTGACTTCAACTTCTTCTTTTCTCTTCTTGTCTTCTTCTGCGAACTGTTCAGCTTCCTTAACCTTGGCGTTGATTTCGTCATCGCTCAGCTTGGTTGATGAAGTGATTGTAATGTTCTGTGACTTGCCTGTTCCCAGATCCTTGGCACTTACATTTACGATACCGTTGGCGTCGATGTCAAATGTTACTTCGATCTGTGGGATTCCACGTGGAGCAGGCGGAATTCCTGTAAGCTGGAATCTTCCCAGTGTAGTGTTTCCTGCAGCCATGTCTCTTTCACCCTGCATTACGTGAATGTCTACTGCAGGCTGGTTGTCTGCTGCTGTTGAGAAGATCTGGCTCTTCTTTGTAGGAATTGTTGTATTTCTTTCAATGAGCTTTGTTGCAACTCCGCCAAGTGTCTCAATTGACAGTGACAGTGGAGTTACGTCCAGAAGCAGAATGTCTGAACCCATGCTTTCGTCGCCCTTGAGGATTCCGCCCTGAATTGCAGCACCCATTGCTACGCATTCGTCAGGATTGATTCCCTTGAAAGGTTCCTTGCCTGTTACTCTCTGAACTGCATCCTGTACAGCAGGGATTCTTGTTGAACCACCAACCAGGATAACCTTGTCGATGTCATTGTTTGTAACTTCAGCATCAGCCATTGCCTTCTTCATAGGCTCAATTGTTCTTTCAACCAGGTTTGCAGTCAGCTGCTCGAACTTGGCTCTTGTAATATCCATGTTCATGTGCAGCGGGCCTGCTTCACTTACTGTGATGAATGGCAGGTTGATGTTTGTAGTCTGTGCACTTGACAGTTCCTTCTTTGCCTTTTCTGCAGCTTCCTTAAGTCTCTGCATCGCCATCTTGTCTTTTCTCAGGTCAATTCCGTTTTCCTGTGAGAAGCTGTCAGCCATGAAGTTCAGCAGAGCATCGTCAAAGTCGTCGCCGCCCAGCTTAGTGTCGCCGTTTGTTGCCAGTACTTCCAGTACTCCGTCGCCCAGTTCCAGGATTGATACGTCGAATGTACCGCCACCCAGGTCATATACCAGAATCTTCTGTGCCTGTTCAGCCTTGTCGATTCCGTATGCCAGTGATGCTGCTGTAGGTTCGTTGATGATTCTCAGAACTTCCAGGCCTGCGATCTTGCCGGCATCCTTTGTTGCCTGCTTCTGGCTGTCTGTAAAGTATGCAGGTACAGTGATAACAGCTTCTGATACCGGTTCTCCCAGATATGCTTCAGCGTCAGCCTTAAGCTTTGCCAGAATCATTGCACTGATGTCCTGTGGTGTGTATTTCTTGTCATCAATTGTGACGTCATAGGCTTCGCCCATGTGTCTCTTGATTGATGCGATTGTTCTGTCAGGGTTAGTGATTGCCTGTCTCTTTGCTGTTTCACCTACCAGTCTTTCGCCGTTCTTTGCAAAGCCGACAACTGACGGTGTTGTTCTCATGCCTTCTGCATTTGTGATTACTGTAGGTTCTCCACCTTCAACAACTGCAACGCACGAATTAGTTGTTCCTAAATCGATTCCTATAACTTTTCCCATTGTATTTTTCCTCCTTAGTTTGCTACTTTAACCATTGACGGTCTTATTACCTTGCCGTTCAATGTGTATCCTTTATGCATTACTACACTGACCTTTCCGCTTTCGTATTCGTCAGTGTCTTCTGTCATTACCGCGTTGTGCTTGTTCGGATCAAACTCCTCGCCCAGCGCCGGTATCTCTGCCAGACCTGACTTCTCAAGTGCATCGCCCAGCTGTTTGAAAATCATCTCAACGCCTTCCTTGAATCCCTCGCCGTCGTCGTGGTCAAGGGCTCTTTCGAAATTATCCAGAACGGTAAGCAGGTCGTTCATGATATTCTCATTGGCGTAGGCATAGAGATCTTTTTTCTCTTTTTCTACCCTCTTTTTGTAATTCTGGAAGTCCGCCATCAGTCTCAGGTACTTGACATTCTCATCTTCCGCCGGTTCCTCAGGCTCTTCCTTTGATTCCTCATTAAGCTCTGATTCCTCTGATTCTTCCCTTTTCTCTTCTCCCGAATCCTCCTTTTCTTCTATTTCTTCAGCGGTTTCCTCTGCGGCTTCTTCCACAGTTTCGTCTGCTTTTGCATCAATTTCTTCCTGCAGTTCATCTTTCTTCTTATTCGTCATCATCTTCTCCTTCCGTCAGCATGAATGCCTTGCTGATATTCTCTGTAAGATATTCAACTACGGATGTTACTTCGTCGTATTTCATTCTCGTAGGTCCTATTACACCAAGCTTGCCGACCATCTTGCCATCAACATGGTATGTTGCAGTAATTACGCTGCAATCCGAAAGTTCTTCGTCCTGATTCTCTCCGCCGATGGTAATCATGATTCCGTCGTCTCTTGAGATGAGCTTCTGGGTAATGTCCGACTTGCGGTTTATCATTTCAAAGAAGGTTCTGGCCTTGTTGATATCGTTGTATTCCGGAAGCGCGAAGATGTTCGTAAGTCCGTCCATGTACAGATTGACATTCAGCATGTCCTCAAGGGTTCTGATGAAGCTTGGAGCAATTGAATGTTCAAACATTGCCATGGCTTCCGCATCTTCCTTGAAGGTTTTGATGATGTCAATGGTCAGTGCCTCGCTCAGGGTCTTGCCGCTGTAGTTGTAGGTCATGTTCTTGGCCAGGATCCTCAGGGTCTCTTCAGATGCCGGCTTATCAAGCCTTACAGCTGTATTGCTTACCTTGCCGCTGTCCGACACAAGCATGAGCACTACCGTCTGTTCATCCACCGGAAGCAGGTTAATGTACTTGAGCTTATCCTGCTCTTTTCCCGGAGTAAGTGCAAAAGCAGTCAGATTTGTTATCTCGGACAGTACGTGAGCCGCTCTTTCAATAAGATTCTCAAGCTCATTTACGTTTTCGTACAAACCCCTGGCTATTGCGTCCTTTTCTTCCTGGGAAAGTTCCCTCTTGCTCATCATCTCATTTACATACAGCCTGTACGCCTTCTCAGACGGCACTCTGCCCGATGATGTATGAGGGTGAGTCAGATAACCCATTTCCTCCAGGTCAGACATTTCATTTCGGATGGTAGCCGAGCTCAGATTC
>JAUNIQ010000117.1 GCA_030535275.1 Bacillota bacterium
TGACTTGATTTAATGTGTGAAAGTGTATGTAATTGCAAAAAATATTACACTGCCGCACACAAGAGACATTCTACCAAATTGTATTTCTTTTGTACAGTTTATTTATTAACAATCATGTTAAAAAATAATTAACTTTTTGCTGTTTTTTCTATTGCCAAAATCTACCAGTTGTGTTATTATTCGTGTTGAAAGGAAATAAATGGTAATGTTGTCATTTTATTCAAACGAGGAAATGCACAGGTATACCTCTGAAATCCGCCTTCTGCTTACTGAATCCGTGGAGGAAATGACAGATGAGAAGGCTCTGGATATCATTGAGCGATATGTGTTTTCACAGGCATTGTCGGGTGCCTGCAGTTATGAGGAAAACGCTGCACTTATAGAAAGGCTGTTCCTGTCCCTGAGAAAGGAGCTTGATATACTGCAGCCGCTGATAGACGACAGGTCCATTTCAGAAGTAATGGTTAACGGCAAAGATCATGTTTTCGTTGAAAAAAACGGATCTATTATCCAGGTTCCTCTCTCGTTCGACACAACGGAAGATCTTGAAGAACTCATCAGACGTATCGCCGGTCGCGTTCACAGGGAGATTAATGAACTTAATCCTATTGTTGACGCACGTTTAAGCGACGGCTCAAGAGTCAATGCCGTTTACAGGAACATTGCACTGAACGGTCCCATTCTTACCATTAGGAAGTTTCCTGAAAGGGTCATGTCCATGAGAGATTTCATCCTGAACGGAACAATCTCAGTGGAGGCAGCATGCCTTCTCCGCAGCCTTGTGAGCTGCGGGTACAACTGTTTCGTTTCAGGTGGAACCTCCTCAGGCAAAACAACCATGCTCAATGTTCTCGCACAGTTAATCCCTCCTGATGAACGAGTAATCGTCATTGAAGATTCAGCTGAATTACAGATAAAGCAACTGGATAATATTGTTCGAATGGAATGCCGAAATGCCAATGTTCAGGGGAAAGGCAGTGTGGACATGGCCCGGCTTGTTAAAGCCAGCCTCAGAATGCGCCCGGATCGGATTATCATTGGTGAAGTCCGCGGTGCCGAGGTATTTGACATGATAAACGCCATGAACACGGGACACTCCGGCTCACTCAGCACCGGACATGCCAACAGCATTTCGGGAATGCTAAAGCGCCTGGAAGCCATGTTCATGCAGGCTGCCAGTTTTCCCGTTGAAGCCATACGTGCACAGATCAGCGAGGGAATTGACATTATCATACACATGAGCAGGATGAAGGACGGGAGCCGCAGGGTTATCGAAATTGCTGAGCTTGCAGGCATTGAAGATGGAGTCATTACGACAAACTGCCTGTACAGACACGATATTGGCATGACCGGGAACAGCATCCTTCATCGCGAAAAACTTGAATCGGGCATGAAAAGATTTCCGGAGGCTTGCAGTGATACGGGATTATTCGAAATATGAAATGAATGACAGGGAGCGCCTGGTGTTCTACCCGGCAGGATATTTTGCAATAGCACTGATGTTTTACCTCTTCTATCACAGCATCATTCTGTCTCTGGCGGGAGGATTGCTGATAACAAAACTTAAGCCTTATTTTGAAAACTATATGGCCTCTCGCAGAATGCAGAAACTTGGCAGGCAGTTCAAGGATTTACTGTACTCCCTCTCATCCTCTGTTGCTTCGGGCAGGCAGATGGCGGAGGCCATTATAGAATCATGTGAAAATCTTCAGGTCATGTACGGCGATGATGAGCCGATCATGATTGAACTGAGCCACATGAAAAGAAGCATTACTGAAAACAATGAAAGCGATAGTGCTCTTCTTTCTGACTTTGCGGAAAGATGTAAAAATGAGGACATTGTTAATTTTGTTAATGTATATCTGACATGCAGAAGCATGGGTGGAGATCTTGAAAAAATCATTCTTCACACCTCTGAAATTCTGACAGATAAGATGAACATAGAAAAGGAAATCAAAGCTGTTACAGCACAGAAAAAGCTTGAAGGAAGGCTGATTGCACTCATGCCGCTGGCCATGCTTCTTATACTCAATGTCCTCTCCCCTTCCTATATTGCCCCTCTCTACGAGGGACTGCTTGGGAGAATCATCATGACAGTCTGCCTTGCCGCCATATGCTTTGGCGTCAGGATAATGGAAAAAATATCGAATGTTGAAATATGAATGAAGAAAACCTGAACCGCAAGGCGGGAAAACGCATAGCAATAATTATCGCAGTCGGCATCCTCGTGATAATTGCTGACCTGCTAATGGCCGGCCAGTCAAACACGCTCACTCTATATGATGGGGACAATGGGCTGTACATGCTGCGCCCGGATGCGGGCAGTGCCTCAGGGAAAATAACTCTGAGGGCCGATGTCCCCGAAAAGGCTTATTCAAAAAGTTTTGACCTGAGCCTTGACGCAATGGGTGATGAAAAAGACAAAACGAATCCAGACTCTTCATCAAAAAAGATGAAGGAGGATGAGCTCGTAGCCTATCAGGTGAGAAACACCCTTCATTCCATAAATAACAACACTTCCGTTAAAAAGGTGTATCTCCCTGACAGGCTGGAAACAGGCGAGAAAATCAACTGGAGTGTTGAAAGGAAAACAAACACGGCAGCCATTGCCTTTGCAGTACTGGTGCTTGCCGCCCTTGTTTACAGAGGACGCCATGCACCTCTTAAGAAAAAGCTGCAGGCAGAACAGGATTCGATTACGCGACAGCTTCCCGAATTTGTAAACAGGCTTGTTCTTTTGTTAAATGCGGGCATGGTGCTTAATTCAGCCTTTGAAAAGGCTGTTGAAGAAAGCTCCGACGAGGATTATTTCTACGGACAGATGCACGAAATATACTCACGAGTCAGACAGACAAACGGCTCAATGAACAGTGAGTTTCGTGCCTTTGCAAAATCAAGAAGATCTGCCGGCGATGACGCTGCCAGAGAGCTGATGCGAATCAGCAATATAATCAATGACAATATCAGCAAGGGCGTTGAGCTTACGGAAAAACTGCAGGCAGAAAGCGAACTGCTCTGGATTTCCAGAAAGCGAAACTGCGAGGAACGGGGTCGACTTGCCGAAACAAAGCTTACTCTCCCATTAACGTTGTTTCTTCTCGTTCTGATAATGATTACCGTGAGCCCTGCCCTGCTGGAATTGTAATAGAAATTAAGGAGGTATTGTGATGGGGTTCAAACTAGGAAACAAATCAGGAATGGAGCTGGTGCAGGTGGCCATACTCGTGGCCATAGCCGTTGCACTGGGGCTCATATTCAAGACGCAGATCACGGACTTTGTAACCAGAACGTTCGAAGGTCTCAACAATTTCAGTTAAGAGGAAGAAGCGGCAGCTACATGGCTGAGGCCGCTGTAGTTCTACCGATTATCATTCTGGCAGTTATCACTGTCATTCTGATTGTCATGTTCTTTTATGAAGCGTCGGTAAGTCAAAGCCAGATGCACATGTATCTGAGAAGTGAAGCCGGTAACATTTCTCAGCGCATGCAAAGCAGTACCGAGGAATGGGATGGCTACTGCAATGTTGGCCGAGATGGTCCTTTCAGGAACATAGAAGCCCGGAAGGAGATTTCCATGTTTCACAGGGGCCTTCTGAAAGGGAAAGGCACCGGCACTGTATACGGCTCGTGGCATGTGGCTGACGGAGTGGCTTTCAAACGGGCAAAGGGGTTTCTGGAATGAATAGCTTAAAGCGAAAAGAAGGCAGCAGTGCCATTTTTCTTACCATAATATTGGCGTCGCTTATATGCATTAGTCTGACTCTTGTCTTTGCAGCAAGAAGCCGGGCTGAAATAAGCTTCAGTGACGGAGTAATG
>JAUNIQ010000118.1 GCA_030535275.1 Bacillota bacterium
GACGGGGGCGGAACGAAAACCAAGTTCACCCTGGCAAACGAGAAGATGGAAGTAAGATTTTCATCGCATTTATCATTTTTGCCTCAGCCGGCGCAATGCTGCTCAGATTTATCGGTTTAAACGGCTATGTGACACTTCTGATTCTGTTTGTAATGTACGCGGTAATGAACGGAACATACTGGCAGCTGATGCCGACTATACTCTACGATGTCGGCGAATATGATAAATACACCACGGGAAATGACAGAGTAGGGGCAATAATGTCCATACAATCCGTTTCAGAGGCAATTGCAGAAGCGCTTGGAGTTCAGCTTCTGGGAATAATTCTGCAGCTTGCCGGGTTTAACGGAAACGCAGCATTTCAGAATGCTTTTGTTCTCGGGTGGATAGAAAACTGCATCATGGTAATGCCCGTAATTCTGGGAGTGTTATCCTGTGTATTCATCTGGAAATATCCGATTACAAGAGAAGTATTTAAAAAAATGAAACGTGAAATAGCCGAAGAGGAGGAGCACAAGCAATGAAAGAATATATAGATGCCAAATGCAATGTATTTAATGAATACATGCAGGTTCCCGCTGAAAAACAGGGCGAATTTGAAGCTCTGTGTGCCGAAATGCACGCTCTTGGCGACAAGTGTGCGGATTATTATCAGTTCGAGGAGCTTTTCGCTTCTACGGGGCTCTCAGACCGCTACAACAGTCTCCTGGCAGGCTGCACGCCCAAGGCTGTGCAGATGACTGCAGAGCAAAAGCAGGCCTCAATAAAGATGGCAAAAGAACAGCTGTCAGCCAGGGATATAGTCCGTGATGCAGCCGACATGGCGGTTACGGAGCTGCAGCAGGATGCACTGTCAATGCGCCGAAAAAAGATGATTGAAGAAGGCACATTTGACGATTATACTAGAACTACAAACAAGATAGATGATGCCACAAGAGTAGGCAAATTCATCTTTAACAAACTTAAAAAATAACAAAGGAGCATAAAATGTGTAAGAAATTTGATCTTGTTGTAATCGGAGCAGGCCCCGGCGGATACGTTGCCGCCATCAAGGCTGCCAAGTCAGGAATGAGCGTTGCTGTCGTAGAAAACATCCGTGTCGGCGGAACATGCCTTAACAGAGGATGCATTCCTGCAAAAGCAATGATCCACGCTTCATCTCTTTACGAAGAGATGCATTCAGAAGCCAACCTTCTCGGTCTGGCAGTTGAAAATGTGACATTTGATTACGGCAAAATCGTTGAATATAAACAGGCAACAACAGATGAGCTTGTAGGCGGAATAGAAGCACTTCTTGACGGGAACGGTATCGTAAGATTCAACGGCAAGGGAACTCTTGAAAAGGATGGCTCCGTAAGCGTTAAGCTTAAAGAAGCAGATGAAGATGGCAATGAAGTAATCAGCCTCGAAACAGGAAATGTTCTGCTGGCTACAGGATCCGTACCATCACTGATTCCTATTCCGGGCATTGACCTTAAGGGTGTAATTACAAGTGACGGTGTATTTGCACTTACAAAAATGCCTGAAAGCCTCGTAATCATAGGCGGAGGAGTTATTGGAGTTGAATTTGCAACAGTATATGCAAATCTCGGAGCAAAGGTTACAATCGTTGAAGCTCTGCCTAGAATTCTTCAGAACATGGATAAGGAAATATCACAGAACCTGAAGATGATTTTCAAAAAGAAGGAAATAGCTATTCATACCGGCGCCTCCGTAAAATCAATCGAGCAGGGTGGGGAAGGCCTTATCGTTAACTACGAAGAAAAGGACAAGCCTGCACAGGCAACAGGACAGCTTGTAATTTGCGCAGCAGGAAGAAAGCCAAATCTTGACGGTCTCTTCGGCGAGGGAGTAGACATCGAAATGGACGGTAAATTTGTCGCAGTAAATGATAAATTTGAAACCAGCATCCCTAATGTATACGCCATTGGAGATATTATTAAAAAGACCCAGCTGGCTCATGCAGCCAGTGCTTACGGAATATGCGCTGTAGATTTCATGAATGGCAATGAACCTGAACTTAATCTTAAGGCTATTCCCGGATGCGTATACACAGATCCTGAAATTGCACAGGTTGGACTCTCTGAAGCTGAAGCCAAGGATGCTGAAATACCAGTAATCACCGGAAAGTTCATTATGAGCGCCAACGGAAAGTCACTCATTACTCATGAAGAAAGAGGTTTTGTCAAGGTGGTTGCAGAAGAAGCAAGTCACAAGGTTATAGGAGCCCAGATGATGTGCGCACGTGCTACAGACATGATTGCTGAATTTACAACAGCCATTTCAAACGACATGACTGTTGAGCAGATGCTGGCAGGAGTAAGACCTCATCCAACATACAATGAAGGCATAACAGAAGCTCTTGAGGATTGCATAGGAGAGTCTACTCACACAATGCCTAGAAGAAAACGCTAAAAAATAATATTATCTGCTTTTTCGAAATTAAAAGTAAAGCCCTGGAGTGTTGTAACTGCAGGGCTTTTGTTGTATAATATATCCTGTATTTTTATGGACACGAAAGGGTAATTTTTAATGGAAAAGATAGGACTTAACAAACTTAGAGAAGAATTTTTGAGTTTCTTTGAATCAAAAGGACATTACAGAAGGGAAAGCTTTTCACTGATTCCTGAAAGTGATAAGAGCCTTTTACTTATAAACGCTGGAATGGCGCCTCTGAAGCCTTATTTTGGCGGTCTGAAGACGCCTCCATCAAAGAGAATGACTACATGCCAGAAGTGTATCAGAACAGGTGATATCGACAATGTAGGATACACTGACAGACATGGTACATTCTTTGAAATGATGGGTAATTTCTCATTTGGAGATTATTTCAAAAAAGATGCAATTACCTGGGGATGGGAATTCTCAACCAAGGTTCTCAAATTACCGGAGGAAAAGCTCTGGGTAACCATCTATGAAGATGATGAAGAAGCACATGATCTGTGGCACGATATGATCGGTCTTCCAGAAGAGAAGATTGTAAGACTCGGCAAGGATGATAACTTCTGGGAAATCGGAACCGGTCCGTGCGGACCATGTTCAGAAATCTACTTTGACAGGGGAGAGGAACATGGCTGCGGAAGTCCTGACTGCAAGCCGGGCTGCGAATGTGACAGATACGTTGAATTCTGGAACCTGGTATTTACCCAGTTCAACAAGGAAGAAGACGGAACATATACTGATCTGCCGCATCCTAACATTGACACAGGCCTTGGTCTCGAAAGACTCGCCTGCATCATGCAGGAAACCAATTCAATATTTGATGTAGATACAATTCAGTTTATTCTCAATCAGGTTGTTAAGGTATCCGGCGTTGAATACAAGGGTGGGGAAGTGCCTACTGATGTATCAATTAGAATCATTACAGACCATCTGCGTTCAATGACATTCATGATCAGCGACGGAATAATTCCTGGAAACGAAGGAAGAGAATACGTTCTGAGAAGACTTATCAGAAGAGCAGCCATTCACGGCCGTAAACTCGGCATAACAGAACCTTTCCTGTCAACTCTCTGCGATAAGGTTGTTGATACTTCAAGCGGAGCTTATCCTGAACTCGAAAAGCGTCGTATCATGATTCGAAGAGTTGTTAACTCTGAAGAAGAAAAGTTTGCTGCAACTATTGACCAGGGCATGAAGATTATCGATGAATACCTTGCAGACATGGTTGTATCCGGCGAAAAGGTTCTCGATGGTGCA
>JAUNIQ010000119.1 GCA_030535275.1 Bacillota bacterium
GAATATTGCCAATAATATAGAATGAAAAATTGCATTACGTCGAAGATTCTATAGAATGGCCTGTTTTGGGGCATTATACGGCGATAATATAGAATTGCCCCACCTAATGCCCCTATCTCACAAACGCTTCCTATAGCTACTATTGTCCCTGCCAGTGCCGGAGCAATTCCAACTATGGTAGTTAGGAAAAACAGCAGAAATGTAGACATGAGACAATAGGACGTTGCCTCTCCGAAACCTGCAGCTCCATATGAAAGTTTGTATCTTAAACCTAATTTAGTATCCATATTTTAATAAGTGGCAAAGTCTAAGATGACTCTGCCACTTAATCATTTAAGTTAAATTTTTAAGAATGTGTTTTATCATTCAAATGCCGGGAATCCGAAATCAGCAAGTGTTAAACCTGTGTTTGTCTGTTCCAGATACTCTGCAAATACACGCAGACACAGATAAATATTTGAATTCAAAGTGCTCTGCAATGAAGCGTCATTGGCGTCATCGAACTGGTCAAGTTCTTCCATGTTGTTCTCTACTTCACCGATTTCAACGCTGGAGGAATCAGTAAATTCCTGACTTTCAATTGTGCCGTGAATGTCCTTCTCTATGCCGTCAAGCTCTTCATATAACGAAACCAGGATACGGGATTCTGTATAATCATGACTGAATTCCGAGCCTTTATTAAAAACAATCATAGTGTATGAGTCAAGTGAAAGCACATAATTGCCATTACCGGACATATTTTCCTGATAAAGCTGTATTGATACTCCGCCTTCTCCGGAATATACTTCTAAATCACCTGAATCTGACTCATACATATCATATGACATTCCGTCCATCTCATTGTTTCCCTGTTTCTCGAGATACTTCTGAAGTTTGTCACATGCACCATCATAGCCGCCGCCGCAACCGGAAACGATTACGCTGACTGAAACAAGCAGAATAACAGCTGTAAGAATACTTAACAGTTTACGTTTCATGATAAAACACCTCCTGTCTGTTCAATTATGTAATTATTCAAACTCGTACTTAAGAACCGGATGTCTTGCTGCTCCTACCTCATCCAGTCTTGTTACCGGAGTCTTAACAGGTGCCGCATGAAGCGCTTCAGGATCAGAGTATGCCAGATCGTTCAGATCCAGGAATACCTGAATAGCCTCATCCAGTGTTTCCTTTGATTCAGTTTCACAAGGCTCTGCCATGAGTGCTTCGTGAACTGTCAGAGGGAAATACATTGTAGGCGGATGAATGTTATTGTCAAGAAGTCCCTTGGCAATATCCATTGCAGTAACGCCTGTTTCCTTAGCCTGTCTGCCGATATCCATAACGAACTCGTGCATGCATACCTTAGGGTTGAATGCGATGTCATACTTGGCAGACAGCTTGTTCATCATGTAGTTTGCATTGAGAACAGCGTTCTTTGAAGCTTCAGGAATGCCCTGCTTGCCAAGCATCTTGATATATGTAAGAGCTTTAACAACAACCAGGAAGTTTCCGTAGAAATTCTTCATTTCGCCAAGACTGGCGTCTGCCTTTGCAAAAGCAAGACTGCCTTCTTCACCAACAACCTTGATGCCAGGCATGAATTTGGCCAGGTGTTCCTTGCATCCTACAGGACCGGATCCCGGACCGCCGCCGCCGTGAGGTGTTGAGAATGTCTTGTGCAGGTTAAGGTGAACACAGTCAAATCCCATGTCACCAGGTCTTGCCCAACCCATTACTGCATTCAGGTTAGCGCCGTCATAGTAGCACTGTCCGCCGCATTCATGAATGATGTCGGTGATTTCCTTGATGTTAGGGTCAAAGAGGCCTGCTGTATTAGGGTTAGTCAGCATGAGTCCCGCGATTTCATTGTTGCCTTCGCAAACTTCACGCAGTTTAGCTGTGTCAACCAGTCCGTCAGGAGTTGAATCAACATTGATTACTTCCATTCCTGCCATTACTGCTGATGCAGGGTTTGTTCCGTGAGCTGAGTCTGGAACGATAATCTTCTTTCTCTGAGTATCTCCGTTAGCCAGATGATATGCCTTGATGAGAAGAAGTCCTGTAAATTCACCGTGAGCTCCTGCTGCAGGCTGAAGTGTGAAGTTGCTCATTCCTGTAATTTCAGCCAGAGCTTCTTCAGTTTCCTTGAGAACCTGCATGCATCCCTGAGCTGTCTCTACAGGCTGCAGTGGGTGGATCTGAGTGAATCCTGTAAATGAAGCGGTTCTTTCATTGACTCTAGGGTTGTACTTCATTGTGCATGATCCCAAAGGATAGAAGCCGTCATTTACACCATGAGATTTCTTGGCAAGTTCAGTGTAATGTCTTGAAAGGTCTACTTCGGCCATTTCAGGCAGATGCAGATCTGCAATTCTCATGTCATCATCAGGAAGTGTGTACTGTTCAACATCGCATTTAGGAAGTGCGCTTATGCCTCTTCCCGGTCTTGATTTTTCAAATACCAGCATTCCTTACACCTCCTTTACGATAGCAATGACTTCATCAATTTCAGCCTTGCTATTCATTTCTGTACAGCACCAGAGAATTCTCTTGTCATCAAGTGCCAGACCACCGAGGATGCCCTTATCTTCAAGAGCCTTCAGGATGGCTTCAGATGACTTGTCAGACTCTGTAACGAATTCATGGAAGAATTCCACTTCAGGAACCTTAAATCCTATCTCAGCGAATTTCTGAGCCATGTAATGTGCCTTAGAGTAGCACTGTGATGCAACATTAGTCAGGCCTTCATTACCCATGGCTGAAAGGTAAACACCTACAGTCAGTGCACAGAGTGCCTGGTTTGAACAGATGTTACTTGAAGCCTTTTCACGTCTGATGTGCTGCTCTCTTGCCTGCAGTGTAAGAACATAACCTGTCTTGCCGTTGTGGTCAACAGTCTGTCCAACGATTCTTCCAGGCAGATTTCTCTTCATTGAGTCAAGACTTGCCATGAATCCCAGATATGGTCCGCCGAATGCGATCGGCATTCCCATAGGCTGTCCTTCGCCTATTGCAAAATCAGCACCGTACTCTCTTGGAGTCTTCATGATGGCAAGTGAAATCGGATTTACTGACATGACATATCTGCAGTTCTTAACCGTATGAGCTATCTCACCGATTTCTGCTGCAGGTTCCAGATTACCGTAGTAATTAGGATGCTGGATGAGAACACATGCAGTGTCATCTGTCATCATGCCCTTGAGAGCATCAATATCAGTAACTCCATCCTTTTCAGGAATGACTTCCAGTTCCATTTCATTACCGAAGCAGTAAGTTTCGATTACCTTCATTACGGAAGGCTGAATTGTTGCTGAAACCAGAGCCTTATTGCTTTTGCGCCCTCTGCATGCTGCAACAGCTTCTCCTGCTGCTGTACCGCCGTCATATACTGATGCGTTTGATACATCCATGCCTGTCAGATCGCAAATCATGGTCTGATATTCGAATATTGACTGAAGCACGCCCTGGCTGATTTCAGCCTGATAAGGTGTATATGCCGTCTGCAGAGTTTCGTTTGAAATTACGTGATTTACAATTGCCGGAATGTAGTGTCTGTAAGCGCCGGCGCCACGGAAGATTGTGTCGAACTGAACGTTC
>JAUNIQ010000120.1 GCA_030535275.1 Bacillota bacterium
TCCAACGCACTGGGATTTACTTTTACACAACTCGAATTTCAAAATTTATTCAACGGAATCAAGAAGCTGCTTGTAAAATAGAAACGAACAAAATTTCTGAAATGCAAACAAATGTTTGCATTTCTTTTTTATTTATGCTATACTCAACTTGAAGAAAATGCAAATTGTATTTGGAGGTGTCCTATGTTAAAGGATCGTGAACAGAGAATACTTGAATACATGAAGAAGGAAATCAGGGAGAAGGGTTATCCGCCAACGGTCAGAGAAATCTGTACGGCTCTTAACATCAAGTCGACTTCTACCTGCCATAAGGATATTGCCAGTCTGGAAGCCCAGGGCTATCTGAAGAAGGACCCTGCCAGACCGAGAGCGCTGCTGGTTGTGGATGACGATTTTGATCAGCAGGGCGCAATCAAAAACGCAGTTAATGCCGGATTTGGTGTTGTTCCCGGAGGCAGAGTTGACGGGGTTGAACGTGCAGATGTAATAGATGTTCCGATTGTAGGGCGAATTGCAGCGGGAACTCCTATTCTGGCTGAGCAGAACATTGAAGACAGCTTCCCGGTCCCTGCAAGATTTGTTGGAAACGGAACAACATTCATGCTTACAGTTAGAGGGGAAAGCATGATTGAAGCCGGAATCATGCACGGCGACTATATACTGGTTGAACAGTGCAATACCGCACGCAATGGGGACATTGTTGTCGCCATGGTAGACGGTTTCGAGAGCGAAGCAACAGTTAAGACATTCTATAAGGAGGCAGATCACATCAGACTGCAGCCTGAGAATTCAACAATGAGCCCGATTATCGTTCAGGATGTAAAAATCCTGGGTAAGGTAAAGGGCGTGTTCAGATATTTCTAAACTGACTTACACTAAAAAAGACACATCATAGTGATGTGTCTTTTTGTTTGCTTAATATACGGCCTTATTCAACAGGTAAGGTGGAACCTCCATAAGGCATTACTATTATTGAAGCATCATTACCGTGCTTGGCTAACGCATCGTCTACTGCCGATTGGAGTTCAGAATAAGGCTCGAAGAATATTGATTCAACAAAATCCTTATCCATCTCGGAAACAAGCTTGATGTCAGCGCGTTCCATTACCATGGCAATGGCTGCAGCCTTGTGGCCGCCCAGCCTGAAGTTTTCACGAACGCGGCTAATCAGATCTGCAGGCTTTTCAGCTTCGGTAATCCATTCCTCAAATACCTTCTGACCGAGTCCCTCCTGACAGGCACCTACAAGAATAATGGTTCCGCCATTCCTGACTGCATGCTTGGAATTATCCAGGGCCTTCTGAGTCTGGTAGAGGTTAAGATCCTTCGGGGCTCCTCCCTGGGAAACAAGTACGATATCTGCACGCTGTGGAATCTGTACTTTATACAGACTGTCCAGAAAAGCGCAGCCGCTGCGATGAGCCTTCTTAACATCGCCCGCAACAGCATGAACGATCTGCTTGTGTTCATCAAGAACCACATTGACGATGAAGTCGATAGGGCAGAGCTCAGCGGCTTCTTCCAGATCTTCTCTTAATGGATTGCCATCGAGCTTTCCGGCGCATGCGTTTTCATTAACCATCATTGAATGGTTTGCCTGTATGGCTGCAGGAGTGGAAGCGCCCGGCATGAGCGCCTTGATTCCTCCGGAGTAGCCCGCGAAATAGTGATATTCAATATTCCCCAGACATATCCTTCTGTCAGCCTCCGCAACGACTCTCGTGATGTCTATAGGTGTTCCCTTTGAGGTGTTGCCCATGTGAATACAGTCATCAGGGTTGCTGTCTACGCATTTTATCTCGCTGAAAGCACGTTCTCCGGCCAGTTTTTTCTTTTCTTCTTCAGTGTGAGCACGATGACTTCCAAGTGCAAAGACAAGAGTAACATCTTCTGCCTTAACATCTGCAGCATAGAGCTCATCCAAAACGTGAGGAATTACATCCCATGTGGGCATCGGCCTGGTTATGTCGCTTGTTATGATTGCGATCTTCTCTCCAGGCTTCACAATATCCCGCAGGGCAGGGGTGCCAATGGGCTTTGCCAGTGCGTCCTTTACAATGTCTGCCAGCTTGCCTTTGTATGAGATGCTGTTTGGTTCCAGTATTTTTAATATGTTCTTTTCAGGCACTTCTGCGGACTGGAATCCGGTGCCGTATCCTAATTTGATTTTCATATAAAGATAATAACATTAATGGGGGAAAAATACAAAAAGGATCATTGTTGACAAAAGGATGCAAAGACTATACTATGTATATACTATAGTATATACCTAGGAGGACGAGATGCAAACTACAATTAGAAAGTGGGGGAACAGTCAGGGGCTGTGCATTCCTAAAAGTTTTTTAAGAGAATTGAACTGGAGAGAAAGTGATAATGTGGATATTATGCTTCAAGGAGATACGATTGTTATTCAGAAGATAAAACCTCATAATAAAAAGGCAGCAGCATTTGATCAGCTTAAATCTCTACGCATTCATGTAGATGATTTTGACATGGAGAGGGAAAGAGATTCATATTTGGAGGAAAAGTATGACTTATAAGAAGGTTTTTCTGGATACCAATGTGTTGCTTGATTATATTCTTGACAGAGGAAATGTGAGTGTTTGTGCAGAGAAAATATTCGAGCTTTGTGTAGAAGGGCGAATTGACGTGTATGTTGCGGCGCATTCAATTCTAAATATGTTCTATATACTGAGAAAATATATTGGTGTAAAAACAAGAAAGATGATAATGCATAACATCTGTGATTTGTGCACAGTTATTGATGTTAGTGAGAGCAAAATCATGACTGCTATATTAGGAGATAGATTGGATTTGGAAGACCATGTACAAGTGCTGTGCGCCGAAGAATGCGGAGCGGATTGTATAGTAACCAGAGATAAAAAAGGATTACATTCGGATATCATGGAAACCTTTTCTCCGAATGAATATCTTGCTAAAATAAATGCGTGAGACTTGGGGTATCTGTAGTTGCAGCATCAGCAATGGCAACGAGAATGTTTCGGGTCGAATACTTGAAGTTTTGGCTGGGCGGAAGTCTGGCCAGGCAATGGAGGGGTTGATCAGATAAGTAGTAATAAAAATAAGGCTTCTTGCGAAGCCTTATTTTAGTGTTTGAAGTTTTAAGCTTTAAGCTTTAAGCTTAGATCATAGCGTCTACTGCATCCAGTACCTTGTCTACAACAGCCATCTGTTCCTTCAGTTCATCTTCAGTGATGATGAGTGGAGGAGTTACTACGAACATGTTCTCGTGTGAATATGTCCAGAATCCGTCAGCCTTCAGCATGCCGATGATCTTAGGCATGATGCCTTCAGGGTCCTTGCCGAATGGTACCAGTGGTTCCTTAGTAGCCTTGTCCTTAACCAGTTCGATAGCTGAGAACAGACCAATGTGTCTAACCTGACCTACGCAAGGGTGCTTTTCAACGTAGCTGTCAAGAATGTCTGCCAGGATTTTGCCTGTAACCTTAATCTTGTTTTCTACGTCCTGATCCTTGTATTCCTTGATTGTTGCTACTGCTGCAGCACATCCCATTGGATGAGCTGAGTAAGTCAG
>JAUNIQ010000121.1 GCA_030535275.1 Bacillota bacterium
TGATAAATAACTCCGTACCGACTAAATAGCAAAAGCAATGCCAACTTTATTTTTACTTTCTTGCTCTATTTCTTATCAATATGTTACGTTCTTGTCGAAAAAATTCAGAATATATCCAATTAATGTAATTTGCATTCTATCTTTTTTACAGATTTGCACATAAAAACAGCCAATATGTAAATATTTTTTACATATCAGCTGCTCACTTTTGCGCATTAACGGATTTTTCTATCTGTTTTGTAAAATATATTTACACTATTTATGAATAAATGTAAATATTTTTTACAAATGACTAATATCTAGAAATCTTTTTTCAAAAGCCTCGTTTCCGTCACCATCCTGTCTCTCCACAGAAGGTATTCTTCATGTGCCATGCCTTTCATCTCAGATTCAAAGCCGGATACGCACTTCTCTATGAACTCCTCATCGTAGGCTCTTGCCCTGCTTGTAATAATACCGGTAGCTCCCGCTCTGGTTTCAATACTGGTAGCGCCGCTTGTTGCATTTGCGGGAAATGTTGGCATTGACCCTGCAATTGTTGCAGTTGCCCTGGGGCTTGCAGCATGCAACTGTTATCTGCTGCCGCTGGACACAGTGTGTCTCATGAGTTTTTCTACAGACGCATACAGGATGTTCGACATGCCAAAGGCAACGGCCATACTTCAGTTATGCATCATCATTATCATGGCTCTATGGATTTCCGCTGCTGCGGCAATATTATGGTAAATAAGAAAGATAAAGCCGGTCGGCAATTGCCGACCGGCTGTTTTATTTTAGTCTCTCTGTTTCAGTTTTTCATTTATGAAGTAATCCAGATCTCCATCCATTACCGCCTGCACATTACCAACTTCGGCATTTGTGCGGTGGTCCTTGACCATGGTGTATGGCTGGAACACATAGGACCTTATCTGGCTGCCCCAGGTAATCTGGTTGTAGTCTCCCTTAAGTTCGTTAAGAGATTCCTTCTCTTCCTTTTCCTTCAGTTCAATGAGCTTGGACATGAGCATCTTCATGGCGTACTCACGGTTCTGAATCTGTGATCTTTCGTTCTGGCAGGTCACTACGATGTGAGTAGGCAGGTGAGTTATTCTAACTGCCGAGTCAGTCATGTTTACATGCTGTCCGCCTGCACCGCTCGAACGATATGTGTCGATTCGCAGGTCCTCAGGATTGATTTCTACAGTGCTGTCGAATTCAATTTCCGGGGTTACATCGAGAGATGCAAATGATGTGTGGCGACGGCCGGAAGAATCAAATGGAGATATTCTGACCAGTCTGTGAACGCCCTTCTCATTCTTCAGATATCCGTATGCATAGTCGCCTTCAACGAGAAGTGTTGCGCTCTTAATGCCTGCTTCAGTATCGTCATTCATGTCCATGAGCTTATACTTGAAGCCTCTCTTCTCGCACCATCTTGTGTACATTCTGAAAAGCATCTCCGCCCAGTCCATTGCCTCTGTTCCGCCGCTTCCGGCGTGAACTGAAATAATGGCATTGTTCTGGTCATACTTGTCATTGAGCAGGGTCTTCAGCTTCAGATCTTCGAGAGCCTTCGCCAGTTCTTCCTTCTCACCAGCCGCTTCAGCTGCAGTGTCCTCGTCCTCTGCTTCCTCTGCCATCTCAATCATGACCTGAAGATCTTCAAGGCGGGATGTAATGCCGTCGAGTTCATCGAGTCTGTCCTCAAGCAGCTTCTTTTCTTTCATGACCTTCTGGGCCTCTTCCTGGTTATCCCAGAATCCCGGCTCCATGGTTTTCTTCTCGAGCTCTCCTGCCTTTGCACGAAGTTCGTCAGGCTTCAGCGATTCACTTGCCTCGGCCAGCGCCGCTTCAAGCTCGGGTATTTCACTTTTAAGTTCATCTATTATTATCATTACTGATTCCTTCCACAGCAGTGCTTGTATTTCTTGCCGCTTCCGCATGGGCAAGGGTCGTTTCGTCCAACCTTCGGCTGGTCGCGTCTAACCGTTTCCTGTTTTCTCTCGCGGTCAGGAACGGCTGCGGCTGCCGGTGCGCTGCCCATGTCAACGTTTCCGCCTTCTGCCTTCTGGCGTGCTGCTGCAGCGCGCATTTCGCTGTCGTCAAATTCATCCTTGTGGGACTGTCCCGTGCCGATAACGTCCTTACGTTCGGAGTGAGTAGTAACTGTTACATTGTAGCAGTGTCTTACGAATTCTTCCTGAATTGATGAAATCATCAGTTCAAACATGGCGAAGCCTTCGTGAGCATATGCTGCTGCAGGGTCCTGTCCGCCCAGTCCTCTGAGGCCGATTCCACTCTTCATCTGATCCATTGCATCGATGTGATCCATCCACTTGCTGTCAACAACTCGCAGCAGAATCATTCGTTCAACTTCACGGAGTCTGTCTTTGCCTATCTCAGCTTCCTTGTCGTCGTACATCTCGCTGAATTCTTCATAGAGGCCTGCCTTCAGTGATTCCTCATCCATGTCAGCCAGATCCTCCGAATCAAATTCAAGCGGTTCGAATCTTCCTGTTATGTGCTGCAGTCCCTTGTTCATTGTCTCGAAATCCCATTCTTCAGGATACTTTGACGCAATTACTATCGGATCTACAACTTCATCTATGAGCTTGCGCACCATCATGTCAAGGTCTTCACGCAGGTCTTCTCCAAAGAGTACCTTCTTACGTTCACCGTAAATGATTTCACGCTGTTTGTTCATTACATTGTCGTACTGGAGGACGTACTTTCTGATGCCGAAGTTTCTGCCCTCAACCTTCTTCTGTGCGTTTTCAATCTGCTTCGAAATCATTCCTGATTCAATAGCTTCATCTTCTTCAACACCCAGCTTCTGAACGATGGCCTGCATTCTCTCTCCACCGAAGAGTCTCATGAGCTCGTCTTCCATGGATACGCAGAACTGCGTCTTTCCCGGGTCTCCCTGACGTCCGGAACGGCCTCTCAGCTGGTTATCGATACGTCTTGATTCATGACGCTCAGTACCTATAATGCAAAGGCCACCCAGCTCTTTAACCTTTTCCTGTTCCGGTGCCAGTTCCTCTTTGTACTTGGCCAGCAGCTTCTGGAAGGTCTCTCTGGCTTCAAGCAGATTATTGTCGTCGCTCTGAACAAATGATGTTGCAAAAGCAATCTGCTCTTCGTCGTATTCCTGTGCTGCCATTTCTGCCTTTGCAAGAAATTCCGGGTTGCCGCCCAGTATAATGTCGGTACCACGACCTGCCATGTTTGTTGCGATTGTAATCGCACCGAGTCGGCCGGCTTCAGCAACTATCTGTGCTTCCTTCTCATGATGCTTGGCGTTCAGCACGTTGAAATCCTTGACGCCGCGCTTTCTGAGAGCGTTTGCAATGAGCTCTGATTTCTCAATTGAAATTGTACCAACCAGTACCGGCTGTCCCTTTTCATGAGCTTCGATTACACCGTCAACTATTGCCTTGTACTTGCCCTTTTCAGTGGCGTATACGGCATCCTCAACGTCCTCTCTGACTACCGGCTTGTTTGTAGGAATAACTACAACGTCCATGTTGTAGATGTCTGTGAATTCGCCTTCTTCTGTCTTGGCTGTACCGGTC
>JAUNIQ010000014.1 GCA_030535275.1 Bacillota bacterium
TATTGATTCCCTCAATGAGCTTTTCTTCTGTGTTCTCGTCCAGCTTGCCCTGGGACTTTATGGATGTTCCAACTTCCGGATATGTTGTGTCCATGTATTCAAGGAATCCCTTCTCGAATTCTCTTACATTCTCAACTCCGATTGTTGACAGGTGATGATTTATCGCTGCGTAGATTATCATTACCTGCTCCTCTACCTTAAGCGGTTTGTACTGCGGCTGCTTCAGCACTTCCATCAGTATTTCTCCATGCTCAAGTCTTGCCTTGGTATCTGCATCAATGTCTGATCCGAACTGTGAGAACGAAGCCAGTTCTCTGTACTGTGCCAGTTCCAGTTTGATCTTTGATGCTACCTGCTTCATGGCCTTAATCTGGGCGTTTCCTCCCACTCGGGATACCGAGATTCCCGCATTTACTGCAGGTCTCTGTCCTGAGAAGAACAGCTCTGTTTCCAGATATATCTGTCCATCTGTAATGGATATTACATTTGTCGGTATATATGCCGATACGTCTCCTGCCTGTGTTTCGATGATCGGAAGAGCCGTCAGGGACCCTCCTCCCAGTTCATCTGAAAGCTTTGCCGCTCTTTCAAGCAGTCTTGAATGCAGGTAGAATACATCTCCAGGATATGCTTCTCTTCCCGGTGGTCTTCTCAGAAGCAGTGACATTGCTCTGTATGCCACCGCATGCTTCGAAAGGTCATCATAGATAATCAGCACATGCTTGCCGTTATCTCTGAAATATTCACCCATTGCACATCCTGCATATGGAGCGATGTACTGCAGCGGTGCAGCATCAGATGCTGTTGCACTTACTATGATCGAATAGTCCATTGCTCCTCTGTCCTCAAGAGTCTGTGTGAGCTGCGCTACTGTTGATGCCTTCTGTCCTATGGCTACGTAGATACAGATCACATCCTGCCCCTTCTGGTTCAGAATTGTATCTATGGCGATGGCTGTCTTTCCTGTCTGCCTGTCGCCTATTATAAGTTCTCTCTGGCCTCTTCCGATTGGAATCATGGAGTCTATGGCCTTGATTCCTGTCTGCAGAGGTTCATTTACTGACTTTCTTGCCAGTACTCCCGGTGCCGGTGATTCTATCGGTCTTCTTTCTGCTGCCGCAATCGGGCCTTTGCCATCCAGCGGCTGTCCAAGAGCATTCACTACTCTTCCTATCATCGCCTCCCCTACAGGTACTTCTACTACCGCTCCTGTAGGCTTAACGATATCGCCCTCCTTGATTTCTCTGTCTGAACCAAGGATTACAACACCAACGTTATCCTCTTCAAGGTTCTGGGCCATTCCGTATGTGTCTTCTCCGAACTGCAGCAGTTCTCCTGCCATGCAGCCTTCAAGTCCGTATACTCTGGCGATTCCGTCTCCTACCTGAATTACTGTGCCGAAGTCCGATACGTCCAGCTTGCTTTTATAATTCTTTATTTGTTCTTTTATGACTGAACTTATTTCCTCTGGTCTTAAATTCATTTTTAACTCCTTCTCATGGTTATGTTCATCTGGCTTGCCATTTCATCGAAGCGTTTTCTGTATGTAGCATCTATTATCTTGCCTTCTACAATTACCTTGATACCTGCCATGAGCTTTTTATCTATTTCGTTTGTCAGCTTAATTTTTGCCTGCATCAGATCGGAAGTTTGCTTTTCAACTTCTGCCAGTCTTTCTTCAGAAAGTTCTTCAACAGAAAATACTGTCCCGTACATAACGCCTTCTTCCTCTTCAAGAAGATGTCTGTATGTTTTCATAATCTGCTTAAGTCTCCCTGCTCTGCGCTTATCTACCAGCACATAAAGAAAGTTCATGAATTCCGTGCAAACTTTGCCCTCAAATGCTGATTTGAGAACTGTCTTTTTCTCATCCGCGGAAATGCCCGGATATTTTATAAAGTTTTCCAGATCCGGTTCCTTCTCAATGCATTCAATAACGCCAAATCCGTCTTCCAGAATTTCTTTTTCTTTTCCGTTTTCATGAGCCGCTTCAACAAGAGCAGTTCCATAAACGAGATCTACTGTTAATTCTGCCACTGTGCGCTCCTTGCATTGTTAAGTACCTGTTCCACGATAGCGTCCTGACCTGTTTTACTGATTTCTCCCTGGACGATCTGTTCAGCGGCAAGCAAAGCCAGCGCGGCGATTTCCTCCCGCATATCTTCTCTGGCTTTGTTCTTTTCCATTTCAATGGCTTCTTCGGCCTTTGCAATAATTTCTGCCGCCTGTACGTTGGCTTCATCAATTATGCTCTGAGCCTGGATGTCTGCTGTTTTCTTGGCTTCCTTTATGATAGATCTGGCTTCCTCTTCTGCGTGAGAAATCTGTCTTTCATACTTGGCCATCTTAGCATCGGCTCTTCTGCTTTCCGCGTCAGCAGCATCGAACTTGTCCTGTATTGCCTTTTTTCTGTTTTCGAGAGCGCCAAGGAAAGGTTTGTAGATCAGCTTTCCCAGTATTCCCACGAGAATCAGGAAGTTGATTATTACAAATATTATTTCCTTCAGGTCTAATCCTAATGCGTCAAGCATGGTCTATTCTCCTCTTTAAGTGGTAACTTTCTTACATCTTTGCCATAAGCATGAATGCCAGAACCAGACCGTAAATAGTCAGTGATTCCATAAATGCAAAAGCAAGAATCATGTTTGTACGAAGCTGTCCCATCATTTCCGGCTGACGTGACATTCCTTCCAGTGCTTTGCCCCCTGCGTTACCCATTCCCAGTGCCGGGCCGATTGTTGATACGCCTATTGCCAGTGCTACTGCGATTGCAATTAATCCTGTTGTCATTTTGTTTTTCTCCTTTCAGAATTTAGCTGATTTTATATGTGTTTATATCCGTTTGTTCACAGATTTTTGAACGATCTGATTCGGTATGATTCCCGGCAGAGCTTATGCTCCAACCGGAAGATGTTCTTCTTTCTCTACTGCTTCTCCAATATATATTGCAGTCAGCAGAGAGAATACCAGCGCCTGTATAAGCGCAAGCAGAACAACCAGAAGCTGCATTACTACCGGAAGTCCAATAGGGCAAAGCTCAGAAAGAACATCTATTACCTGTTCATCTCCAAAGGTATTACCATAAAGTCGGAAGGTAAGGGATATAGGTTTTGCTAGCTCGTCCATAAGCATAAGTGGCAGAATGAAAACGAATGGCTGGATCATTCTCTTATATGTTCCCATTCCTCTGTGTTCCCTAAGTCCTATTATCTGGACAAGTATGATGACCAGAATTGCCAGACCCGCCGGAAAGTTTATATCCGATGTAGGTGCCTGGAATCCATCCGCCTTGCCTGCGAAAGGCATCAGTCCCGAATAGTTGCAGATAAGAATATAGATAAACAGCGTTCCCACCAGCGGGAAATATTTCCTGCACATTTCTTCTCCCATAAGATCCGAGAAGAATCCGTGCAGTTTCTCAATTCCCATCTCTATCATGTTCTGAACGCCTGATGGAATCATCTGCAGATTTCTGCTTACCAGCAGAGATACAATTAATATTCCTATGGTGATGAAGCTGCTTGTTATCATCGCATTTGTCATTCCTATCGAATGTAGTGCGCTAATCATTTCCTATCTCCCTTTACGTGACTAGTTATTTCTCCCATTGGTGCCAGCTTGCCTGCCAGACTCAATCCGATTGCTGCTGCAATAAGTGTCGCCCCGAAATGCAAAGGCATAACATTTCTTAAAATGAACACAAAAAAAAGTGCTGCTACATTAATGGCATAGCCTATGCCCAATCGTGCATACAACACTCCCGTGGTTATTTCCCTATCAGTTTTAATAATGTTTTTCCACAGAGCTGCATATTTAATTACACCAATCAATGCTCCGTAAATAAACCCTGTTATTGCTCCTTCGATAATGGTAAGCACAAATCACCTTTTACATTCAATGCAACATCTTGCATAGTTATACTACATTAGAGACGTTGATATTTCAACGATATCGAGACTATACAGCAAACCAGTGTGTCTAAATGAGCAAACTAATAACAATTTATGTGTTTGAATCGCTAAAGTGATTTTTAAAGTCCTTTTATCATGTTTCTAACCCACTTTCTGCTTTTGTATCTAAAGGTCAAAATGATGCCTTTCACAACACTTTCCCCTCTTACAGCCAGCACTGCCACATAAAGCGGCCAGCAAAGCTTCAGTGATGTAAGGAATGCCACCGGCACTCCTATAAGCCATACAGTGCCCACTTCTGTGAACATGGCAAATCTGGTATCGCCACCGCATCTGAGCACTCCCGAAATCATGATTCCCGTATAGGCATCCAGCCACATGGTGGCTCCGTAAACAATCAGCACCAGCCAGGCAATCCGTGCCCCTTCCGGCGTAAAGTCAAAGAGAGACAGTATGGGTTTGCCAAACAGAATAGTAAGGCCGCCCATTACCGCTCCAACAATCAGGCCCAGCTTAATGAGGTTATTAGTCATTTTGAAGGCGTAGTCCGTCTCCCCTTCTCCAATCTTTTGTCCCACCAGAATCAGAACCGCATCGCCGATGCTGAAGCAGCACATGGCAAACAGGTTCTCTATGGTGTTGCAGGCCTGAATGGCAGCTCCCGCAGTAATGCTTATTCTCGCAAAGGCAGCCACATACAGTGATGTGCCCAGGCCCCACATGGTTTCGTTTATTGTAGTAGGCAGAGAATTCTTTACTACTCTCCTTGCCAGCTCCTTCGAGTATCCGAAGCACTCTCTGATTGGTCCCCTTATCGGATTCTTCTTAATAAACACGAAAAAGAGCAGAAGTGAGACTTCTATTATTCTTGCGAACACTGTCGCGAGCGCAGCTCCTTTGATGCCCATCTCGGGCATTCCGAAATGGCCGTATATCAGGCAGTAATTGAGGAATGTATTAGAGCAGAGCGCAGTCACGCTGGCATAGAGTGGTTTCTCCGTCTGCTGAGTAGTTCTCAGCATCAGGGCCAGCGGCTGCATCATTGCAACGAAAAGGAAGCACGGCGCACCGGTTCTGACATAAGGCACTCCCGCTTCAATAACTTCAGGATATTTGGTGAACACTCTGAGAATGTATTCCGGGAACAGGGTGGCTGCCAGGAAGAAGATGATTCCGATACAGAACACAACTGAAAATGCGAAACCCGCCGTCTTGCGGATGCTGGCATAATCTTTCACACCGAAAAACTGTGACATGAAGGTTGCGCCTCCCGAGCAGAACCCGAAGATCAGCATCCAGTAGACAAAATAAATCTGCACCGAAACGCCAACCGCGTTCAGTGCAAGCTCTCCCAGTCCGCCTACCATGAGATTGTCAACCAGGTTAAGGCTGGATGCAATCAAGCTCTGTATAGCAATCGGGCCGGCAACTACGCCGACCTTCTTGAGCATTTGTTTGTTGTTATAAGAATTGAGATTATCCATTAAATAAATTTCACCGTCTATTGCTTTTGCTTATCCTCGGGAATTGGATCCGGTTCCTCCTTGGTGATACGCTTACCTCTGATGCTGACCTTGTTGCTGCCCGTATCTGTAAGAATTACTCCGATGATGAGTATGGCCACGATAGCCAGACCTATGCATTCGAACATGAGTCCGCGACTGTAAAGAATCGCAACTACACCCATGATTCCGCTCACGCTGTACATGAGCAGTACGGCACGCCTCTGCCCGAAGCCCGCCTTCATGATCCTGTGATGCAGGTGTTCCTTGTCCGCAGTTCCGATGGACTGTCCTCTCAGCGTTCTTCTGATGATAGCCATGGCCGTATCGATAATCGGAAGGCCAAGCACCAGCGCCGGAATAACCACTACAACCAGCGTCGCACTTTTGGCTCTACCAAGAACAGAAAGTGCAGCTATCGCAAAACCAAGCAGCTGGGATCCGCCATCACCCATGAATGTCTTTGCCGGGTGGAAGTTGAATGGCAGGAATCCTACGCAGGCTCCTGCGACTACCATCATGCCCAGCGTAGGCACATACTGTCCGTGAATATATGAAACATAACCTATGCAGATTGCGGAGATTGCCGCAATGCCTGCAGCCAGTCCGTCAAGTCCGTCTATAAGGTTTACTGCGTTGGTTATTCCAACAAGCCAGAGAACCGTAATGAGGAAGCAGATGACTTCTCCAAGAGCCATGTTTCCTTCACCGAAATAGTTCGTGATGAATTCGATTCTCAGTCCCATTGCAAACACAACAACGGCAGCCACTACCTGGCCGCTGAATTTAATAATCGGCTTAATGTTTTTAAGGTCGTCAATAATGCCCAGAATGTATATGAGCGTACATCCAACCATGGCAGGGATTATTCCCCTGTCTTCCAGTCCGTACAATGCCAGACCTACCATTATGGCCACATATATTGCCATGCCTCCGAATCTGGGCATTGGCTTGTTATGGACTCTCCTCTTGTCCTTCGGAATATCCATTGCGCCAATCTTAGGTGCCAGCCAGATTGATATCGGCGTGACGATTGCCGCACAGACGCCCGCTACAATGAAGGGAGCCCAGAGGTCAACACTTGTTGCTGTCAATTTAATCTCCTAACATAACTATTCTGATGCCGGCTTCCTTGAGTATTTCTACTGCCAGTTCATCAGGATAACCTTCTTTTACTACTATTCTTTCTATGCCTGCATTAATGATCATCTTGGCACAGATAACACAAGGCTGGTTAGTAACATAAATCGTTCCGCCTTCAATGCTCTGTCCCAGAGTTGCAGCCTGAATTATCGCATTCTGTTCTGCGTGCAGAGCTCTGCAGAGTTCGTGCCTTTCTCCTGAAGGAACGTTCAACTGTTCTCTGAGGCAGCCGCCCTTTTCGTCACAGTGAGGAACGTTTCTCGGAGCGCCGTTATATCCCGTTGCAATAATATGCTTATCCTTTACTATTACGGCACCTACCTGTCTTCTCAGGCATGTTGATCTCTTTGCCGTAAGCTCGGCCATCTCCATGAAATACTCGTCCCAGCTTGGTCTTCTTTCCATTTTGTTTCTCCTTAGTAGAACACCTCGTCCAGATACAGGCCGTTCGGCGGTGCCGTATGTCCTGCTCCGGTTCTATCTTTCGCATCAATAATATCTATCATATCTTCGGGTCTTCTCTTCCCACGGCCGATTTCCACCAGAGTGCCCGTGATTATTCTCACCATATTATAAAGGAAGCCATCTCCTCTTACAGAGAATTCTATTCCCTTATCTGTTCGTTTCACATCCGTATCGAATATGGTTCTGACAGTTGTCTCCCTCGGATTGCCGCCTGCCGCCTCGAAGGATTTGAAGTCATGCGTTCCTTCCAGGTGCTTCGCCGCCTCCTCCATGGCCTTCACGTCCAGTTCTTCCTTCACGTGATACACATAGTTTCGCTCAAATACCAGGGACATGTCTGCGTCATCCCTTGTGCTGACTCCGTCTACTATTCTGTAGATGTATCTCTTGCTTTTGCAGTTGAAGCGCGCGTGAAAATCTTCAGGCATTTCCTCTGCCTTGAGAATGCGCACCGATGCCTTGGCGTATCCACCCGCATCTTCTGCCGCACAAAGGGCGTTATTCATTACCAGCGCCATCTTCTCAATGGGTATTCCCAGGTCCGCTTTGAAGGATGCCCGCTGCCCGTTGGCGTGAACTCCGGCATCGGTTCTGCTTGTTCCCGAAAGCAGAATTTCGTGATCAAAAAGTCTGCTCATGACCTGCTCAAGATGACCCTGAACTGTACGCACTCCAGGCTGTTTCTGCCAGCCGTGGAATACGCTTCCGTCATATGCAATTGTCAGAAGCACATTCTTTTCCATAGTATTCTCATATTATACAGTATTTATGTGTTGAGTTAAAGGAGGAATGGCAATATTGAGTGGCAATTAAAGAGTAAATGGCAGGATTATGAATATGTATATTACTGCCGCTATGCAGATGTGAGGGCCAAGGGGCCTGTGATCTCTGCGGCCGTTTTTTCCTTTTGCCAGACCGAGTCCTGCAGCTATTCCGGCCGTTAATGTCGACAGCAGGAATACAAACACTGTTCCACATGCGCCGATGGCAAATCCCAGAACGGCGTAGAGCTTAATGTCGCCCATACCCAGTGCGGCTTCGCCGCTGATTATTTTACCCAGCAGTGCCACCAGGAGCATGAGCAGAACACCAATTACAATGCCTGCAAGAATATAGATTGCCGCCAGCATTCCGCAGGAAAATCTGCAGCCTGTAAGTTCGTTCATGAATTTACCCAGCTCCGCTTCCATTGCCTTTGCATGAATGGGCAGCATCCCCGCTCCCGCCAAAAGGAGGATAAGAAGAAACTGATCCGGAATAATCATGTAAATCTGGTCGGACAGTGCGATGAGCAGAAGTGCCCAGCACACGAGAAGACCTGCCAGCGCCAGCTGCATAGAGAAGAGCTGGCTGTCTCCGGCCTGAAGCGACGCTAACGGATTGCCGGCCTGAAGCGACAGGCTGAGGCAAATGCAAATAAAGCCCGCAGCAAAAATCCATCTCCACGGATTCTCCTTGATGCGCCTGAAGTCCGGATCCACCAGTGAGCGCTGTATGTTCTCAACTTCCTGCTCGGACAGTCTTCTGGCCCTGGCGAGCACATTGCTTCTTTCGACCGGGTTCTCACCGTAATCACAGAGCCACTGGCCGGGCACATGATTGAACACGTAAACAGCAGCCGGCCCTGCCAGAACTCCAGCCATGATACTTAATGCAATTTTGATGATGATAATAACCATATTCATATCATACCTTAGCAGCCAGGTTTCATCAACCATATTTTTCCATTTGAAGGTATCGCCCTCCTCATGCTATACTGTCCTCGGCAATAATTAATACAGGAGAAAGAAGTTATGTTATACCTTATCTGGCTGTACATCGCGATTTTCGCCGTGTTTACAGCAATTCATCTCTACGCGAGCTACAAGAAAAAGGACGGCCTGCGCGGACCGACCAAAATGGTTATTCTGCTGGCAATTCTGGGCATGTATCTGGAATGGGCCCACTACCAGGGCGCCGATCCTTCGGTCTTTGTAGTCTTCGCGCTCATAACCAGCTGGCTGGGCGACGTGCTGCTCATACCTAAGGGCGTCAAGTGGTTCACTGCAGGAGGAATCTCATTCTGGATTTCCCATTTCCTGTTCATCTTTGCCTACATAGAATCCGGCATCGTATTCAGCCGCATCAATCCGGCAGTCGCAGTAGCAATCGCGCTCGTATATGCGATCACGGTAGTTATACTTTTCAGCAAGCTGAAGGCGCATCTGCCGAAGCCGCTCTTCTACCCGATGTTCCTGTACCTGCTGACCAACGGTGCCATGAACGTATTCGCATGGTTCAGACTGCTCAGCGGATCGTGCACATTGCTTGGCGGAGTACTGACCGGAATCGGAGCGCTCATGTTCTTCATTTCGGATTCATCCCTGTTCTTCGTTCGCTTCGACAAGAACAGCAAAATTAAATCTCATTTCCTGGTCATGCTGACATACAGTCTCGGCGAATTTCTAATCGTTCTCGGACTGATGTTCTTAATGATATAATTAATGCAAAAGCAGACTCAACTACAAGGAGGACAAGTCATGAAATATATTCTTTACAATCCAAATGCAAACAACGGCATCAAGCCTGAATACCTGGACGGCGTTGAGTACAAGGAAGTAATCGGCCTCGACTACCAGGCTTTCTTCGACGGCCTGGCACCTGGAGACGAGGTTGTCTTCGTCGGCGGCGACGGAACTCTGAACTATTTCATCAATGCTGTTGATACTGACAATATCAGGAACAAGGTTTATCTGAAGCCTGCAGGAACGGGCAACGATTTCATGAATGATCTGGACAACAAAGACGGCAATGAGGTGCTTCTTAACGATTACATCAAGAACCTTCCGACAGTATATGTTAACGGAATGGAAAAGAAATTCATAAACGGTATCGGCTACGGCATCGATGGATACTGCTGCGAAGTTGCTGACCAGATCAAGGCCACCGGCAGCACCAAGCCAATAAACTATTCGGGAATCGCAATCAAGGGACTGCTTCAAGAAAAAGATTGCCAACATTACAGTTGACGGCAAGGAATACAAATTCAGAAACGTATGGCTGGCACCTTCCATGAAGGGCAGATTCTACGGCGGCGGAATGAACATCGCGCCTGCACAGGATAGAAAGGCCGACACTCTTTCAATAGTTGTTTACCACTGCGGTTCAAAGATGAAAGCCCTGAAGGTGTTCCCGGACATTTTCAAGGGAACTCACACAAGCCACAAAGAAATGGTTGCCATCATGACAGGCAAGGAAATCGAAGTCAAGTTCAACGAGCCGTGTGCCCTGCAGATTGACGGCGAAACAGTACTGAATGTTTCATCCTACAAAGTAAAAGCTTAAGATGCAAAAGCAGACTATAAAAGCCCGAGCTAGCTCGGGCTTTTTCTTTGCATGAATCCGTGCATCACTTTAGCGCGATATTAGGACACAAAAACACAGTACATTTTTTATGCAATTAAGCCCCAAGTCTGCCTTTGCAGGCCCTTGAAACCACTGGCCTGAGGTTGTAAAATGGGTGCTGAACGAAATGAATTAATTATCCAAGGAGGTTTGCAAATGGATAGTCAGGAATATATTAACGGTTATATTGAGAGGGCCAGAAAGGCTCAGGCTGAATTCGAAAAGATGAGCCAGGAACAGGTTGACAAGGCTGTTCAGACAATCGGCAGAGTTGTCTATGAAAATGCTCAGTACTTCGCAGAAATCGCTGTTGAAGAAACAGGCATGGGAAATGTTGAAGATAAGTATGCCAAGAACAGGCAGAAGGCCGGCATCGTGTGGAACAATCTGAGAAACAAGAAGTCCCGCGGCATCCTGGAAACTAACGAGGAAACAGGCATCACTACAGTTGCAAAACCAATGGGCGTTGTTGCAGCAATCACGCCTTGCACAAACCCTATCGTAACTCCGATGTCAAATTCAATGTTCGCTCTCAAGTGCGGAAATGCAATCATCATTACACCACATCATAAGTCAGTAAGATGCTCAACAAAGGTTGTAGAAATGATGAACGAAGCGCTGGCTAAGGAGGGCTATCCTGAAAACCTGATTCAGATTTTGGACGAACATTCAAGAGAAAACACTCGCAACCTGATCTCAAGCGCAGACGTTGTTGTTGCTACAGGCGGCGCAGGAATGGTTAACGCAGCATACAGCTCCGGCAGACCTGCTCTGGGCGTTGGCGCAGGAAACGTACAGTGCATTATCGACGAAGGTTATGACTATAAGGAAGCAGTTCCTAAGATCATCAAGGGTCGTTCATATGACTACGGCATCATCTGCTCAGCAGAGCAGAGTGTTATCTGCCCAGAAGCAGACTTCGAAAACATCCTGAAGGAATTCGAAGCAAACGGCGGATTCATTGTTCGTGACAAAGAAGATCTGGAAAAGGTTCGCGGCGCACTCTTTGAAGATGGCAAGACTAACAGACATTCAGTTGGCCAGTCATGCCAGAAGGTTGCAGAACTTGCAGGCATCGAAATCCCTTCAGACACAAAGGTTATCGTTGCAGTTGCAGAAGGCACCGGTCTGACCGACGTTCTCGGCGGAGAAAAGATGGCACCTGTAATCAGCGCTTACGCTTACAAGGATCTGGACGACGGCATCAGAATCGCTGCAGAAAACCTCGAAAAGGACGGCAAGGGCCACAGCGTATCCTTCCACTCAGACAGCGAAGAGCACATTGCCAAGGTTGGCGAAAGCCTTTGCGTTTCAAGATTCGTTATCAATCAGTGCAGTTCAAACTCAGCCGGCGGTTCATACTTCAACGGCCTGAACCCGACAAACACTCTGGGCTGCGGATCATGGGGCCACAACTCCATCTCCGAAAACCTGAACTACCATCACCTGATGAACGTTTCAAGAATCGCACGCTTCATGCCGAACAACCACGTTCCATCAGACGAAGAACTCTGGGGATAATCGTGCAAAGGCAGGATATCAATTAAGCAATTAAAGATTCAAGCAATAAAAAACGAGATGCATAATGCATAATGCATCTCGTTTCTTTTTTACTGATACAGTGTATCTCCGTAGAATACCTCCACATCACCGCATGAGTTCTTTACGATAATCTTGTTAGGTCCGCCCTCACAGCTGTACTTCCATGGATATCCATCGATTTCAATTTCACCGTTATCCAGTTCAATGTCACCATATTCGGCATCAATATCCACGGCGTATTTATCCCTGTTAACACTGGTTTCAATTATCACATCGGCATCGTTTGTTGTAACATCAACTGTTCCGTGGAAAGCGCCGTGGAGTTGCACATCCGTGCAGTTCCCATCAATCTTCAGATTCTCTGACTGGACTGCTTCCATGAAAACGTCATTGTCGCTTCCTGAAATGCTCGCATTCTCAAATGCTATTCCCAGCATTACCACATCACACCAGTTGTTTGACGTTGTAATATTTTTCAGCATCCTGTCACCGCAGAATACTACTACCTTCGGAACACCGTCATCTGAAGAGAAGTTCATTGATACGACTCCGTCATCCGGTGCGCCACCTTCTATTTTTAATACCCCGTCTTCAATATTGTACTCAGGTGCAGCCACGTTTTCACCATGACAGATCAGCACTGTTCCTTCTTCAGGAATATCTTCTTTAATGGTGCTTGCCAGACTATCCGGCAGATGCCAGTCGGAATCCGTAGTCATGAACTCCGCCCCGACAAATACCATCTCCACCTGCCCTGTAACTTCAACGGACTCGAAGTCCTGATTGCTGAGAGTTTCAATCTGCATCTTTCCCGGGCTGCCATCCAGCCAGTCATGGTCCTCAGCTACCTTGTTAATGCCGTCTACACCTCCGGAGAACACTCCTCCGAGGCACAATCCCAATCCAACGACAAATGTAATTGCGCAGATGATAAAGAATTTCATGAGTTTATTCATTATCATCACCCCCTCTTCTGAATCCTTCGCGCGGATCCTTCGGCTCTTCCGCATATGTCCAGCTGTCCCCTGCAGCGTGTGACATCTGAGCCAGCTTCTTGTTCTTTCTCTTGCCGTGAGCGTCGGTAATCAGCCTGACTATCAGTCTGATCAGTTCTCTTGTCCCAATGTATGCTCCAACTCCTGCCGCTGCAACGAGTGCCGCCAGCAGCAGTCCGCCTCCGACAAACATGAGCCCTGTTGCCACACTGCTTCCGAAAGAAATGATTCCGAAAACAATTGCGCCTATGGCTCCGGCAGCGCAGCCTATAATCGTTCCGTAAATGCTAAGCACGATTCCCAGCAGTCCGCAGAACACACAGAATGCTGCAAAAGCAAGACATCCTACAATCGGAATTGAAACGGGTGTTGAGCAGATGCCCAGAAGTACCCACCATACTGCCGATATCTTGCTCTGTCTTTTTCCTGACTTTGAATCCAGGATTTCTTCATCTCCACCCAGGATTCTTGCAGCGTAGTCTGCCTTGATTTCTGCTGCCGCTCTCTTTGGTCCCCCTAATTCTGCAATAATCTCTGCTTCCGTTTTCTCCCCGTTTGCCAGCACTTCATCAAAGAATTCCTCATAGAATTCTGTTGCTGCCACAATCTCTTCAGGCGGCAGCTTTTTTAACTCGCTTCGTAAGGCGAGTATAAACTCCTGCCTATTCATCATCTTTATCCCTTCCCTTCTTGTCTGCTTTTGCACCATCCAGCAGAGTTTCGATTGCTGTTCTGTAATCGTTCCACTGTCGCTGATACTCTGCCAGTTGTGCCAATCCCTTTTCTGTAATTGAGTAATACCTTCTGTTTCTGCCCTGATACGGCTGATCATAGGTTCTGCAGAGCAGCTCCTTCTGGAGCCTTCTGAGAACTGGATACAGTGTTGATTCGGAAACCACGATGGATTTCTTCATTTCCTGTGTAATCTCATATCCGTAAGTGTCCCCTCTTTTAAGAATTGCGAGGGCGCATGCGTCGAGCAGATTTGATTCAATTTTGAACGCCATGTTGCGCCTCCTTTCTCTGGTTTATCCCTTTTCGTATAATACTATATAACGTATAATATTGTTTGTCAACACCTATTTTGTATTTTTTTTAGTACTTTTGTTAAAAAAATAACGAATTTCTATTTACATTTATCTCAATAATGATACAATGTTAAAGTACGAAAAAAAAGATTGGAGACTGACATGTATAAGACATCACTATTAGAGAAAAAATATCAGGAAAAGCTTATCACCGCTGAACAGGCTGCTGAAATGGTGCACAACAATAGCCGTATCCACTTTGGTCTGGGACTTGGCACTGTCAAGGATATTGACGCCGCCCTGGCAAAGCGTGCAGATGAGCTCTGGAATGTCGAAATAATCAGCACAGTAGGTGTTAGAAACAAACCTTTTGAAACCTATCTGGCAACTGATGACAACCGCAAGGTTCGTTTCGCATCAGCTCACTTCAGTGCTTTTGACCGTGAGATGAACAAGGCCGGCCGCTGCTGGTACATCCCTATGATGTTCAACGAACTGCCTGTTTACTGGCAGCACAATGACAGCGGACTGGACATTGCATTTTTCCAGGTTGCTCCTATGGATGAGCACGGCAACTTTAACATCGGTCCTCAGGTTGCGGATATCTGGGGCGTTATCAAGAGTGCCAAGAAAATCATAGTAGAAGTAAATGAAAACATGCCTATAGCTCATGGACATCAGACTCAGCTGAACCTCTTCGGTGTCGACTATGTTGTTGAGGGTTCAAACCCTCCAATGGATGAACTAGTAGCCAAGGAGCCTACAAAGGTAGAAAAATATATTGCAGAATACGTTGTATCGCAGATTGACTCCCACAGTACTCTTCAGCTGGGAATCGGCGCACTGCCGCTTTGTATCGGATCCATGCTGGCCGACTCCGATATAAGAAACATCAACGCTCACACAGAGATGTTCGTTGATGCCTATGTGGACCTCTTCGAGGCAGGCAAGCTGACCGGTAACAAACCTGTGGACAAGGGAAAGGCAGTTTACACCTTCGCCGGAGGAACCAAGCGGCTATATGATTTCATAGACGACAACCCGATCTGCTGCAGCGCACCTGTTGACTACGTTAATAACATTGCAACAGTTTCAAAGATAAACAATTTCGTTTCAATAAACAGCTGCATCCAGGTTGACCTTTACGGACAGGTCTGCTCCGAGTCTGCCGGCGCACAGCAGGTGTCCGGAACAGGCGGACAGCTCGACTTCGTACTTGGCGCCTACGCGTCAAAGGGCGGCAAGAGCTTCCTCTGCACTCCTTCAACCAGAACTCTGAAGGACGGAACCAGAGAATCTCTCATCAAGCCTATGCTTTCAGAAGGCAGTATTGTAACCACACCGCGTACGGCAACAAACTTCGTAGTTACAGAGTACGGCATCGCAAACCTTAAGGGTAAGAACACCTGGGAACGCGCAGAGCTTCTCATCAACATCGCACATCCTGATTTCAGAGATGATCTGATTAAGATGGCCGAGAAGATGGGTATCTGGAAGAATACTTCCAAGGTTTCATTCTAATGCAAAAGCAATAAAACAAGGGACGACATCACAGGAGTCGTCCCTCTTTAATTGCCTTATTTAAGGCCTTCTATAATTCCAATCATCGTTTCGGCATCGTCGATACTGTTCACTTCTCTTCGTACCGCCGTTGCTCCGTGCATGCCCTTCGTATAATAGCCTACGTATTTTCTCATTTCCTTAACGCCGATTCTCTCGCCCTTATCCTCGCACACCATGTTAATATGCCTGATGAGCATGTCGATGCGTTCATCCTTAGATCGCCTGTCAAGGGTAATGATGTCGTCTGCTTTTGCACCATTCCAGAGAGCGTTTGCTTCTGCGAATATCCATGGGTTTCCCAGCGCGCCGCGGGCAATCATTACGGCATCGCATCCCGTTTCGTCCATAATGCGGATGGCATCCTCGCCACTTCGCACATCTCCGTTCCCTATGACGGGAATGCTGACTGCCTTCTTCACTTCGGCAATCACCTGCCAGTCCGCCCTGCCCTCATAATACTGCTGGCGGGTTCTGCCGTGAACGGTTACCGCCGCCGCTCCTGCCGCCTCTATTGCACGAGCCGCTTCAACGGCAACGTTCTCTCCAAGCTCGAAGCCCATTCTGATTTTCGCCGTAACCGGCTTCGGTTCAGGATCCCATTCTGAATCTGCGCCCGCTCCCCGCTGTGCTCCCGCCACCATTGCGGCCACACAGTCATAGAGAAGATCAATGTTCTTCAGAAGTGCCGATCCCTCTCCGTTCTTAACTATCTTGGGAACGGGGCAGCCGCAGTTCAAATCCAGAACCGCATTGTCGCAGCCGGCGAGCTCCTCGGCAGCATACATGAGAATTTCCGGCTCACTTCCGAAGAGCTGATATCCTGTAAGTGAGCATGGGCTTCCGTCTTCACTGTACATTTCATCCAGCTCCAGAAGCTTGCGTGTCTTGCGGTCACCGTATTTGAGACCTTTGCCGCTGACCATTTCCGTGAATGTTAAAGAAGCCCCCTGCTCAGCGCAAAGGGCTCTCATAGTCTTGTCTGTAAATCCTGCCAGCGGGGCCAGCAGGAAAGGGTTATTCAGTTCGAGATTTCCGATTTTAAAGTTTGCCTTCATAGAGCATGTCGTCCTTGTCGATCTCTTCCTGTGTTGCGTGTCTCTTGCACTTCTTGTTTTTGTTGTAGATCATTTCCAGTCCTTCAAGGGTCAGGAGCTTGTCTACGCAGTTAATGCATTCTACACCCTGGTCAATGAGAGTTGCCAGGCCGCCTGTTGCGATAACCTGAATGTCCTCTTCCGCAATAGGTTCGCCTGAAGCTTCGCAGTATTCAACCAGTTCCTTCTTCATCTTTTTAACGATGAATTCAACCAGACCCATGTGTCCGTACACCAGTCCGGACTGCATTGAGTTTATTGTGTTTCGGCAGATTACGCTGCCCGGTTCTTCCAGTTCTACCTTAGGGAGCTTGGCGGTCTTTTCGAAGAGGGCGTCTGATGAAATTTTCAGACCCGGTGCGATTGTTCCGCCGATGTATTCTGCCTTTGCGGTAATGGCGCAGAAGGTTGTTGCTGTACCGAGATCTATTACGATGAGCGGGCCGCCGTACTTGGCGTGTGCTGCGACAGCGTTTACGATTCTGTCGGCACCAACCTGCTTCGGATTGTCATACTTTACTATCAGTCCCGTCTTGATTCCGGGGCCGATTACGATTGCTCTCGTTTCGAAATATTTCTGCGAGAGGTGCTGGAGCGTGTACAGAATTGAAGGAACTACTGTTGAAATGATTACGTCGGTTACTTCTTTCACGTCCAGGTTTTCATACTGGAACAGCTGATGAATTATCATGCCGTATTCGTCTGCGCTCTTTCTGTTATCTGTTTCAAGTCTCCAGTTGGTGACCATTTCACCATCCTTGAAAACTCCGAGTACAATGTTTGTGTTTCCTACATCAAATGCTAATAACATGTTTTTTTACTCCTTTCGCTTCGCCGCTGAGCCCTTGCAAAAGCAATCCCAGTCGCCTGCCGATTTGCGAAAAATGAGTCAGGAGAAAGTCCCCTGACTCATTTCCAATATCCTAAAATCCAAAATACTTTTTATTTGAGTGTAACCAGAACGTCGCCTGAGTTTACTGATGAACCCTTTGCTGCTACGATCTTGTCTACAGTTCCTGCTGCAGGAGCTGCGATTTCGTTTTCCATCTTCATTGCTTCCAGAATGAGAACAACGTCGCCGGCGTTTACTGCCTGTCCTTCAGTTACCTTAACATCCAGAACTGTACCAGGCATTGGAGCTGTAATGCTTCCTGCGCCGCCTGCCGGTGCTGCCGCTGGAGCTGCTGCAGGTGCCGGTGCTGCTGCGGCTGCTGCTGGGGCTGGAGCTCCGCCTAAATCTTCTACTTCAACTGCATATGTTGTTCCGTTTACAGTGATGTTATACTTTTTCATTTCTATCGTTTCCTTTCTCTAAAACTTTCTGGTTTCAAGTCTGTCTTCGATGCCAGATACTCCCCAAGGGGTGTTGTCCCCCGAGATTCTCTGTATCTTCTTTACTACCAGGTTGCTCGCGTTTCCTCCGGTGTATGCTGCAATCGCCGCTGCGATTACGGCTACCAGGCTGTCATCTGATGCTGCTTCAGCCACAGGTGCTTTTGTTACTGCAGGTGCAGCCGCTGTAGCTACTGCTGCCGCTTCCTTCTTGCTTCCTGTTGCTCCCAGAACCTTACCCATGATTGCGATAAAGATCCAGATAAGAATCAGTACTGTGAAGGTAATTCCCAGACCCATAATCATTGTGATTGTGGATGCCAGCATCTTTTCTCCCATTGACAGCTGGTTAATGGTTTCCGGATTTGAGAATATTTCCATTAAACTCATATTAGAAGTGTCAATTGCTTCCATTATGTCACCTCCTTAGAGCGGAATGTCGCCATGCTTCTTAGGCGGCAGTGTTTCCTTCTTTGTCTTCAGCATATCCAGTGCGCTGATGATTCTCTGTCTTGCAGTTGCAGGTTCGATTACGTCGTCTACATATCCCAGACCAGCTGCGTAGTAAGGGTTGTTGAACAGTTCTTCGTATTCGTCGATTCTCTGCTTTCTCAGTGCTTCAGGATCGTCTGCTTCCTTAAGTTCAGCCTTAACTGATGACATGATGTTTACAGCACCTTCAGCGCCCATTACAGCAATCTGTGCTGATGGCCATGCCAGAACCATATCTGATCCCAGTTCCTTGTTACACATAGCGATGTAAGCTCCGCCATATGCCTTTCTCAGAATCATTGTTACCTTAGGTACTGTTGCTTCGCAGTAAGCGTAGAGCAGCTTGGCACCGTGTCTGATGATTCCGCCGTGTTCCTGATTTGATCCAGGCAGGAATCCAGGAACGTCTTCAAGTGTAAGAACAGGAATGTTAAATGCATCACATCTTCTTACCATTCTTGCGGCCTTGTCTGATGCGTTGATGTCCAGGCATCCTGCACCAACTGCCGGCTGGTTGGCGATAACGCCAACTGTTGAACCGCCCATTCTGATGAAGCAGGTAATGATGTTCTTGGCGTACATTGCATTTACATCATAGAACTTGCCATCGTCAGCGATTCCTCTGATGATGTCATACATGTCATATGCTTTATTAGGGTTGTCAGGAATAATGTCGTTGAACTCAGGGATGAGTCTGTTAACGTCATCATTGCATGCATATACAGGCGGCATTTCCTTGTTGTTTGAAGGCAGGTAAGTGAGCAACTCTCTTACTGACAGCAGAGTCTCTTCGTCGTTTGCACCCATGAAGTGTGCTACGCCTGAGATTGTGTTGTGAGTTCTTGCTCCACCCAGTGCTTCTGAAGTGATGATTTCGCCTGTTACTGTCTTTATTACATTAGGTCCTGTAATGAACATCTGTGATGTCTGGTCAACCATGAAGATAAAGTCTGTGATTGCCGGTGAGTATACTGCTCCACCTGCACATGGTCCCATGATTACAGAAATCTGTGGAATAACACCTGAAGAAATAGTGTTGTTATGGAAGATCTTACCGAAGCCGGACAGTGGTGCAACGCCTTCTTCAATTCTTGCGCCGCCCGAGTCCTGCAGAGCGATCATAGGCGCTCCCATCTTCAGAGCCATTCCCTGTACCTTTACGATTTTTTCTCCGTGGTATTCACCCAGTGATCCTCCGCCAACTGTGAAGTCCTGTGCGAATGCGAATACCAGTCTGCCATCAATCTGGCCGTATCCTGTTACAACGCCGTCGCCCGGCATGTCTTTTTCAGGCATTCCGTAGAATGGGCATCTGTTCTTAACGAAGGTATCCATTTCAACGAATGTGTCCTTGTCAAACAGGATGTCAAGTCTTTCACGAGCAGTCAGCTTGCCTTTAGCATGCTGTGACTCGATTCTCTTTTCTCCTCCACCTAATCTAAGATGTTCTTTCTTTTCGAGGAGCTGTTCAAGCTTGGTCATAAAACTACGCCTCCTAATTAAAAGTACTTTGGATATTTTTACTCTTTCGAGTCGGCATGTTTCTCTGTTTCACTAAAGTTATAATTCAAAGACAACACACCACATTTACTATATCCCAATCACCTGATAAATTCAACCATTATTGCCTTGTATACATTATATTTAAGGGTGGTATAATACTGGTATGAAGATAATAATTATACCCGATTCCTTCAAGGGTACACTGACTTCCCTGGAGGTCTGCAATACAATTGAAAACGCACTCAAAGGCCATGAGGTAACATCCATTCCCGTAGCTGACGGCGGCGAAGGAACACTGGATGCTTTTTCTCATGCAAAAGCAGGAACACCCTTCTCAAAAGCCGAGATTGTAAGCGCTCCTTCAAAGGATGCCTGGGGCAATGACATGGATGCTCCGTATCTCCTTGCAGGAAAGCTTGCGGTTATTGAAATGGCAAAGGTCGCCGGTTTCACAAGGGATAACAAATCCGATGAAGGAAATGACAGTCTGGTAATGAGCGGCACCACCTACGGTGTCGGAATGCTCATTAACGATGCAATTAGCCGTGGCGCCCGTAAGATAGTTCTCGGCCTCGGTGGCAACTGCACAAATGATGGCGGATGCGGAATGGCCGCTGCAATGGGCGTTAAATTTCTTGACGAAACAGGAAAGAGTTTTATCCCTGCAGGCGGCACGCTAAGCCAAATTGCTCTGGTGGACAATACTGCAGCCATTTCGGTTCTAGCTGAAGACGCATCACTTTTTCACAGCAAAATTGATATCGTTGGAATGTGCGATGTGAACAATCCTCTCCTGGGATCAAAGGGAGCGGCTTCCGTGTTCGCGCCTCAGAAGGGCGCCTCTCCTCGCGAGGTCGACATCCTTGAGTCCGGACTTGAGAATCTTGTATCGCAAATAAGCGATGGTGTAGTAAACAGAACGGTTTCAGGCTTTGATGCCGCCCCGACGCTCAGTGGCGGCTGGGCAGAAAAGCTTGCGGATTTACCTGGCAGCGGTGCTGCAGGCGGAATGGGCTACGGCCTTCGCGCACTGCTCGCCGGCAGGCTCGAAAGCGGAATAGATCTGCTGCTTGATGAAATCGACTTTGAAGAACTGCTCTTTGATGCGGACCTGGTTATTACAGGTGAAGGAAACTTCGATTTTCAGAGCCTTCGCGGCAAGGCCGTATCGGGAATCTGCAGGCGTGCGAAGGCTGCGGATGTTCCTGTAATTCTCGTTGCCGGTTCCATTAGGGCGGATGCAGACCAGCTGAAGCAGCTGGGAGTAATCAGAAGCTTTGAAACAGGCGAGCTGGACTTTGACCAGCCGATTGAAGAAATAAAAAAGGCTGCCTTTGCAAATCTTGAAAAGACAGCTCACGAACTGGCGGATTTTCTGTGATTCATGAATGCATTCATCGTTAAGGCCTGAATGCCGGCGAATGCGATTCCCATGAGAACGTTCCGCAAACCATATGTCCATAATCCCAGGAGCAGCACTATTATGTTCAGCGCATACATGGCGTAGGCTACCGGGATTTTTTCATGTCTTGAATGGATAATCAGCGCTATGGTATCCATTCCCGCAGTGGTTGCCCGGCGGCTTACGGTAAGATAGTAGCCGAAGCCAAGTGCAGCCGCACCGACAATCAGTTCGATTGCGGTCCCGGCGGGAATTACCGGATTGTCGCCCATGCTGCCAAAGCTGTAAATTGCATCGTATACCCCCTGTGGCGTAATGAAGCTCAGCAGATTGAAAACGGCAACATAAAAAAGGCAGCTGAACACACTTCCTTCAAAGACTTCTCTGCCAAGAAAGAAGCAGCTCAGCACTACCAGAATTATTTCCAGAATTGCAACCCATATGCTGACGGGCAGCATTCCTGTCACCGGAAGCTTATGCAAAATCAGACTGCAGCTGGTTACTCCTCCGTTGATGATTCCGTAAGGCACCGTCACCAGCACGTAGGCAAGACTTACTATAAGCATTCCGACTGAAATTATTATGTATCTTTTAAATGTTTCTCCGGCCATCTATACCCTGATTATTTTCGACGCAAGCCTTTCGGCATCTTCAGGAATATGGGTAATCAGGAGAACAGTTTTTCCTTCTGTTTCCTTCTTCCACAGCCCTTCTGTTATTCGTTCCTTCAGCTGAGCGTCCAGGCCTCTGAAAGGCTCATCCAGAATTATCAGATCTCCATCGGCGAAGAAGGTTCTCGCCATGGCAACCCTGTGCTTCATTCCGCCGGACAGTTCATCCGGCAGCATGTACATTATATCATCAATTTCCAGCATTTCTGCCAGCTGGTCGATTCTTTTTTCCCGGTCTTCTCCGGCGCCCCAGCCGAGCCGCGACAGGGCAATGTTATCCCATACATTAAGCCAAGGCAGCAGCCTGTCCTCCAGAAAGAGAACAGCAGCGGTTTCGGTGACTGATA
>JAUNIQ010000122.1 GCA_030535275.1 Bacillota bacterium
CTGTCACAGCATTATAAATGATTGACTTGCGGTATTCTTCAAGTTTCTCGATTGCCGCCTTCTGACGAGTGATAGCTTCATCGATCTTTTTACACATATTATCCAAATACAGAACAATTGTATTCTGTTCAGATTTTGATGGAATAGGGATTTCTATATTTCGAACAAAATCAGGATTAGCTCGTGGCATTTTAGCTCCATATGTTGATGCGTTTACATTGTCTATAAAACTATCGCTCAACAAAAGATAAAGTAAATATTTACTATTTCCTTCAAACGAGCTAAACACGATCAGTTCGTTTGTGCAAAAACAATCAAACGGTATTTCCATTGCTTTTGTTAAATACGGTCGTAATTTATTAAAAACGATATCGCCTTTTTTGCAAATGTTATACTCAGCTTCCGTGTATTGTGTTGCCGTTTCGATATAACGGCCAGAATATCCCTCGATATTTTCTAATCCTACATATTTATCAGTTTTCGGATTAAAATGTCCCTTTTCGTTGCGGATAGTGGTCACAAATTTCAGTTTAATTGTTTGCCATTGTTCAGGAATAGTTCCCACCCATTCAACACCGCTGTTCTTCATTTCCACATCAGGATTAAGTCCCTTTGTTACCGCATGAGTGATAACAGATCTCTTATACTCTTCAAGCTTTTCAATGATCTGCTTGTGGCGGGTGATGGCGTCGGCGATTTTGGCACAATTCTCGTCAAGAAAAGCAACAATAGCATTTTGTTCATTTACTGACGGGACAGGAATCGGCATATTCGCAAAAGCATTTGCTGAAATCTCAAGAAACGTTGTTCCAGATCCTCTTAATTCCAGTTCTTCTTTCGCTGCTGAAGTAACATAATAACCATATTTTGCATCCATATTGCTATTCGGAACACACGCCAGGCACCCCTGATTTGTCGCTAGATCATTTTTGGAAATAGCTACCGTTCCGATAGGCGCTCGTTTCGAAATAATTATACTATTTTTAGGAACGATAATCGCGCTGCACGAGTCATATCCTTTTTGAGTTAAATTCCTCTTTCCGCAAGATACATATACATCTTCGGTTTTATAATCAGCCGGTGTAACCCAACAAATATCTCCATCCCAGTTTTCCGGTTCATCACTTTTGGGCGTTGCGCCAGAATAAATCTTAAAAAGGCGCTTATAAGGAATCATATTCCAACTAACTGGAATGTTGCCACACCATTTATTATGGCTATCCTTCATTTCTCTCATTTAAGAAACCTCCATGTCGAGTAGGTGTCTGCACTCGCCACTGAGCCCAGCCAAAATTCTACTCCGACGAATTCGCCAGCATCCATTCATGCTTCGACGCGGGTACAGTACTTCTCTAACTTCGGCCGTGTTTGTAACCTCTAAGATGCCGACTTTATATGCGTCGAGAGGGAACTCTTCGCGAAGGAATGCTATCGCAAATCCCACTAATTCCGTTGGTACGGCAAGATAATTGCAGTCTGCTTCAAAATTCAATCCGCATCCGGAGAAAAAATCCGGGGCATCCTGTTTAATCTCTACAACGATAGTTTCTACTGGAGTATCTTTCCCATCGAAAAAAGTTCCCGAGAAATCAGGGATTTTACCGTTAGGAAGAGATTGTTCTGCCCTTAAATCAATTCCGTATTTTTTAGAAAAGTGGTTATGAACAGCGTTTTCCATCATAACCGTTCGATTTGTTTTATGACCCTTCTTATATATCATTTAAGGAATCCCTCCATAAACGCTTCCAGACCGTTCTCGAGCTCGAAGATCTCCTTTGCGATAGTTTCAGGCTTGCGAGGTTCCTCGTAGTGGTAGAAGTACTTATTAAAGGAAATGTTTGTACCAACTACACCGACTTTACCATCCTGCATAGGACCGGCATCAAGAACAGTTTCGTCTACCCATGTGTCATCAGCATACGGCAGAACTTCCTTTGCCATATACTCATCGATATCCATTGTATAAGGGACATTCTCGGAATCTTTAAGATCCTTATCAGGAACAGGTACGCCGCCTTTTTCGATAACGATCGGATACATTGCTCCACGGATGGTGCAGTTATCTTTAATTGCTTTTGCAATTACGGCAACTGTAGTTTCCGGTTTATCCATTTCCTCGCGTGCCAGTTTAGCGATAACTGCAGCAGTATCGTAGGAAACAGTTTCATCTGTATTCAGACATGAATGCTCGGACATGATCTCTCCAAGAGCCATCTTGTTATTCTCTGACAGCTTTGCAAGTGCCTTGCAGTTAATAGTCGCGTTGATATTTTCTTCTGAAAGCTTTAATGCTGCGCGAAGAGGGCGCTGAGTTGTTACCTTGCGGTACATAAAATCTTCAACAGGGACCATGACGCTCTTACCATGGTCATGACCATCTATGTAGGTGCGGATGATCCATTCGCGCTGCTCCTTAGAAATCTCGCAGCGTTTCTGCCCCTGGTTCTTTCTGAGTGTAGTCTTCATCTCAGATGCATCGATCAGCTGGATAAAACCCTTACGACCTTCCGGCTTATGGTTAGAAAGCACCCAAAGGTATGTATTGATACCCGTACGGAAGAACTCGCCCTGAGGAAGCTTTACGATACAGTCGATATAATCTTTTTCAAAAAGCCATCTGCGGATATTTGACGGACCAGAACCCGCATCACCAGTGAAGAGTGGTGAACCGGAAAGTACGATACATGCCTTGCCGCCACCTTCAGATAATGGAGCGAACTTACTTACTACGTGCTGGATAAACAGCATAGAACCATCATCAATAGAAGGAAGCCCCGCACCAAATCTACCCTTGAAGCCAAGCTTTGCTTCGTCAAGAACAGCAGACTGAGATTTCTCCCACTTTTTTCCATAAGGTGGGTTACTTAACAAATAGTTGAAAGTCATACCTTCGAATTTATCATCCGCAAGAGTGTCTCCGTATGCGATATGTGCGGACATGTCCTTTACTGCGTCATACTGATCCTTATCAGCGTTAGATACGTTACGAAGAAGAAGGTTTGCCTTACACATGGCCCATGATTCTGCCTCGATTTCCTGACCGTACGGAACGATGATCGTAGGAGCAACCATCTGCTTCTCAGCGTGCCACTCATCGAGCTGATCCAACGCATCACTGACGAATCCGCCGGTTCCGATAGTAGGATCGTAGAGAGTTCTGACAGTACCGTTATCAAGATTCAGCATCTCATCGTCATTTGCGAACAGCATACCAACCGCAAGACGTACAACGTCCTTCGGAGTCATGAAGTCCTCGGCATCCTCTGCAATGGCCTCTCCGAAACGTTCGATCAGATGCTCGTAAATGTTGGTCATCTCTCTATCTGAAAGAGTTTCCGGAGACATATCGAATGCGGCAAAACGTCTGCACACCTCATATAACATGCCGTGCTCAGCAAGAGTCTTGCAGGTTTCTTCCATCTTGAACTTTACAAGGATTTCCCTTGCGTTCGGGCTGAAGCCATCGATATAAGACATAAGTGCTTCCAGTGTATCTACTGAACCAAG
>JAUNIQ010000015.1 GCA_030535275.1 Bacillota bacterium
AGCTTTGTCTTAGGGTTCAGAGGATATTTCTCTGCGTCTACCTTGTAGAGTCCCTTGTATATCCACTTGATTATTACATATGCAAATACTGCAGAGCAGATTGAACAGAATCCCAGCAGGAAGTATTCAGTTCCGTTAACCAGCAGTGCTATGATTGCAATCGGCATTGGAATAATTGCGAATGCTTTTGCAAGTACGGGGTTCTTGATGTACCAGCAGTCACGTTCCTCTACAGGGAATTCCTTTCTTGCCTTCAGCAGGCAGAGTCCCAGAATAACGTATACCATCAGTGCCAGAGGTCCCATCATGATAAGGATTGTTGAGAAATCAAACTGGCAGAGAATTGCCGTACATACTGACAGCAGCAGTATTGACAGAACAGGAAGTCCCTTCTTGTTTGTCATAACCAGGAATTTCGGTGCCAGATGGTCATCTGCCATAACGAAGAATCCTCTTGAACCTTCTGCAACGTATGCATTGTATATTGCTGCCTGTGACAGGATTGCGATTACCAGGAATCCAACTCCCCAGCCATAGCCGAGGCACTGTCCCAGAACGTCGCCGTATCCCATTCCGTCAGTTCCCCACTCTTCCCAGCTGCCTATTGATACAAGACCTGCAACTGTAGGGAGAATATATGACAGGGCGATTATCGGCATTACAATCTTGAATCCCTTAGGAATAACTCCCGGATCCTTCAGTTCGCCGGCCATGTTGGAAATACATTCATATCCGCAGTACATCCATACAACAATCATGATGCTGCCGCCAAGGCTGTCAACGATTGACTGTCCTTCAGGAACTACCGGTGTAACAGGACTGTATTCCCAGTTAGCAAAACCTACAACAGTTACAAATGCAAAAGCAATAAGGATTGCAACTGCGAGAACTGTATTGATCCAGCTTGCTTCCTTCAGACCTATCATGTTGATAATCATGAAGAGTGCTATGATTCCAAGTCTTGTTACAAGGCTGATTGTCGGATCTGTAAGAGCCGGAATAAATGTTGATGCATAGTCTGTAATGAGAACTACGTAGGCTGAAATACCAAGATAAATTGATACTGTTCCCCACCAGCTCATTGAGAATCCCCAGAATTCTCCCAGAGTTTCCTTGGCCCATACGTATATTCCGCCTTCTCCAGGCATCAGTGCACTAAGCTCTGAACATACTCTTGAAATCGGATGTGCCCATATGATTGCAAATACAATGAGCATTATTATTGTCAGTCCCGGACCGCTGAGCGGAATCATGTCTTCAATTCCGAAAGCTCCAGCAGCTACGAGGCAGTAAAGCATGAATGCAACCTGAATAGGTTTCATTTCAACTTTCGTCATGCCCGCAACACCACCGTGTGTGCCGGCATTAATGTTTTTTTCTTCCATGGTCCTCTCCTTTATTATGATAGATAATCACATATTACATGATAAGTTATAATAAACATATTATCGGCTATTTTTTACATAAAAATTGCTAATCATGTGTCAATTCTAACATTTGAACAATAAATCAGCACTCATTAATATACTAAAATGCTGTGAATACCGCTATTTAAAGTCGAATCATCCCCTGAATTCAGGATCGTCCAGTCCTTTCCATCCGAAACGGATGATTGATACGATTACCGAACCCAGGATTACACATTCTGTCAGCATGCCTCCATACGCGCCCTCCATGAAGTCATAAAAGGGCCATGCAGGTGATACGCAGACAAGTTCTGATAATCTTATGAGTTTGGCACTGTTTGTAAAGAAAGCCAAAGTGCTGACTGCATATGCAACAAACGGAATAATATCCATTGGACCTGTCCATGTAACGAACATGTATCATTTTTTCTGATTATTTTTTCCTTACAGGAACCTGACATTCGTTAGCGTATTCATCAGGATTTTCTCGATCCCACGGACCGTGGATTGCACTGACCCTGCCCGGACCTGCTATCTCATAGCCGTTAGCTTCTATCCAGTCATATACTCTGGCGAAGCCATCGCCTACTGAATCGAATCTGCCCACATGATAGAGAACGGCAGCTTCGATCTCAGGCACCTGCTCAAAAGCATAGGCGCCGTCTGCATTGTCCTTTCCCATTACATCGACCATGTCGCGATAGACAATGTGAACTGTTCCGTCAGGGTTTTCAGGATAAGGATATTCGAAATAATTGTAATCCTCTCCGTCTTCAGGAACGTGTACGTCAGGATTCTCATCTTCCATGAGATACTGCAGGTCGTAGAGAATGTTCTTGTCCGTTTCAGGATCAAAGAAATCGTCTACTCCCTTAACATCATATTCTGCCCTGTACACAACGTGTGCCGGGATTCTTCTTATTTCAACTTCTGCCATAATGTCACCTCTTCTATTCTGCTTCTCCGGTGCTGCTTCTCCGGCCGCTATTGCTTCTTCATTTCCGAAATAATGTGTCTCTCTTCGCCTTCGAAATATGTACATTCAGGATCAATGTCACTGAAGTTCTCAGGATGCTCGTGAGCTGCCTCGAAAATATCCTCGTTGAATACTATGAAATTTGCAAGCTTGCCCGGTTCCAGGGAACCCATTATATCATCAAGACGCATTCTTTCAGCATTGATAACTGTATAACCGTGGATAAGCTGTTCTATTGACAGTCTGCCCTCAAGAGGCGGACGAACGCTGCCCGGATATTTCTCTGGATCAAGAGGAACCCACGGGTCAACTCTTGTCATTGCTACCTGCATGCCTATCATCGGATTTGCACGTGTTGCTTCCTGGTAGCTGAATACGTCGCTTGAGAATCCAACCTTGCCGCCATCCTCAATAACCTTGTGGAAGGCATGCATTGTTTCCCATCGCTCCTGCCCCAGATATACTGCTGACTGCTCACCGAAATATCCGCCTGCCCAGTGAGTTGAATAGTCAATGTATATTCCAAGTTTTCTTACACGCTTAATATCATCAGGATGAATGATTTCACAGTGAGCAAGAGTAACCTTGATGCACCAGTCGCTTCCGCATATTTTCTGTGCCTCTTCTACTGCATCACACATGAGTCTGAAAGCGCCGTCGCAGATTGTATGAACATGGAAATCTATTTTCTCCTTATTCAGACGAACCATTACATCGCGCATTTCCTCCATTGTAGCAAATGCTTCCCCGTAGTATGTTCCTGTCAGGTCATTATGGAATGGCTCTGTACTCAGACAGTCACCCATTTCATTTGTTCCATCAATGAAGAATTTTATTACATTGCATCGTATATGATCTGTTGTAAACTTCTTCTGCCATTCTCTTACTCTCGCAATTGACTCTTCCAGATCCTCAACCTCACTGAGAATACTGGATGCCTCATAGTACATGCCCAGCTTTCCTGCCTTGTCAAGATCATATACATACTGGAAGTTTTCATCGCTTTCGGTGATTCCGTCCATCATGCACATGATTCCGTACTGTCTGAAATAATCAAAGAGCGGCTTTGACATTTCGTCGTTCATTGTTGATTCCGGCTTCCATCCGATAGCCTCGAATATTCCTGTATCACCATCACATACAGATTCCAGACACCAGCCTGTATATTCGCCATTCTCATCCATCTTGAATTCAGGCTTACCTATAGGACTTTCACTGTGAGGAACACCATTCTCATCCATAAGCATTTCCAGTGCTACAGTATTATAGCAGCACGCATGGTCTCCGAAATCCTGAAGTCTTGCAGGTCTGTCGCTGATAATCGCATCAATGTCCTTCCTGTTGGGACCTTCCTCCCCGAAAGTTTCTGTAAAGTAGCTTTCGTAATAGAAATAAGGCCTTTGCTCCTTCGGATACTTCTTCGCATACTCAGCTACATTCTTAAAAAGTTTATCCTTATCTTTTTCAAAAGGTGCACGAATAAACCAGTATGTTTTTGATACTGAAGCAGGATGTGTATGCCCGTCAAGAAGTCCCGGGATTACTGTCTTTCCTGCCAGATCCACTATCTCGGTCTTCTCATCTGCAAAAGCTTCAGCGCCTTCGTTTTCACCCACATAGACGAGATTCTTTCCTTCAATAACCATTGCCTCAGCCCATGGCATTTCAGGGTTTTCTGTATATATTTTTCCGTTAATCAGTATTTTATCTGCAGCCATTACTTCTCTCCTTTAATGCAAAACCAGCAATTACTTTTCATATACTATATTACCCTTGAAAATTGTTTTTTGCAATATCTATGCTGTATATTTCCTCTTTTGGTGTGTTTTCAATATCTCTATCGAGAACAACAAGGTCAGCTGACTTTCCTTCTTCTATTGTTCCTGCATAATCCTCCATGCGCATCTGGTAGGCTCCGCCCCAGGTGAGGCCTTTGATTGCTTCTGCCAGAGTTGCCGGTTTTTCATTTCCAAGAACCCTGCCCTGATATTTATCCCATTCAGGACCGTCAGGGAAACATGATCTGTTCATCCAGCAGTGTATCTCATGCATGGCACTTGGCGGCGGTGTAACAGGAAAATCTGTTCCTGCTGCCCAGACGCATCCCGCATCAACAAGCTTTCTGAACGGATATGACTCTTCTCCTTTTTCTCCTGCAAATTCAACAACTGCCTGAACATCATCTTCACGCAGCATCCATCTCGGCTGTACATTGGCTATAATGTTTGCCTTGCCCATGAGTCTGGCAGTTTCATCAGGTACAAGCATCAGATGCGCAATAACGCTTCTTGTATTGTCCATTCCGGCCTTCTCCTGCGCTGCAGCAAGACATTTTGCCGACTGAACAACAGCCTTGTCTCCCATGGCGTGAATGTGAACACTGAAGCCTGCCTTCATTGCCTCTGATGCACAGTCAGTCAGAGTTTCGTCATCATAGAACAGGTCACCGTTATATCCTTTCGGAAGACCTGCTGCTTCACAATATGCGTCAGCATATGGTTCAAGCATGGAGAATGCTCCTTCCGCAAACACTTTAATTGTATCAATGCGGAAATCTTCTCCTACATTCCAGTTACCCTTGTTCTTAATATACTCAAGTATCTGCTCCGTGCAGCTTTCCGGTGTCATGAGATGAACTGTTCTCATTCTCACATTCATTTTTCCTTCTTCTGCAAGTTGTTTGTAGGCTTCTACTGCTTCATCGCTGAGCATGCAGTCGGTTATCATTGTAACTCCGTATCTGCTCGCATATTCATCCTGATATCTGAGGAAGAGTTTCTTGCACTCTTCAACTGGAATGTTATAGCCCTTAATGCTTGACTTTGCTGTAAACATTGCTGCAGCATCTCTGAAAAGTCCGCTTGGATAATGGTCTTCTTCTCTTACAATTTCTCCGGTTTCCACGTCCGGAGTATTCGCATCAAGATTACCCATCTCCAGCGCCTTAGTATTCACCCAGAGATTGTGCTGGCAGAACGATTCCAGTACAACAGGAATGTCAGGGCATATTTCGTCAAGGTCATGCCTGTTCGGCCATCTTTTTTCACTGAAGTTTGCTACAACCCAGCCTGCACCTCTTATGAAATCCTTATCGGGATTTGCCATTACAAATTCTCTTAATCTCTCTTTATATATTTCAATTACGTCATCTGCAGACTGATCGTCTTCACGATAGACTCCGAACAGGTCAACGCCGTCAATTGATGCACATGCTATTGATGGATGGCAGTGAGCATCACACATGCCCGGCAGGATTGTATTGCCTTTGCAGTCTATTATTTCTGTATTTTCAGATGCGTAAGATTTTACGTCTTCATCTGTTCCGACTTTAAGTATTTTTCCATCCTGTACGGCTACAGCCGTTCCTCGTACTACAGTGTCGTCTGCAAGTACGGAATATATTTTTCCGTTTATAAGTATTTTATCTGCTTTTCTCATTTTCTTTCTCCATTAGTATCATTTATGCAAAAGGAGGCGGTATCCACCACCTCCTGATTAACTGTACCCTGATTAGTCTCTTCCGTCAAATACAGGTCTCGGGAATCTGTATTCTTTTCCTTCGAAATATGTAAATTCGGCATCAACGTCCTTTACCTCGAAAGCAGGTGCCGTGAAAATATCTCTGTCCAGGACAACAAGATTTGCCAGCTTGCCGACTTCGATTGATCCCATTTTATCATCAAGGCGCATTCTGATTGCATTTGTCATTGTATATCCGTGAATAAGCTGCTCAAGTGTGTACTTGGCTCTTTCAGGGGGACGCATACTGCCCGGATATTTTTCAGGATCCAGCGGATATTCAATGTCCACCTTTGTCATCGCAGTCTGCATGCCGAAAAACGGATTGGACCGATGTGCTTCCTGATAACTGTAGATGTCACTTGAGAATCCAAGATGTTCTCCTGATTTGATAATCTCTGAGAAATCATACATTCTGTTCCATCTTTCCATTCCCATGAATGATTGAGCCTCTTCTCCGAAATATCCGCCTGACCAGTGTGTTGACCAGTCAATGTATATGCCCAGGTCATGTACTCTAGGCATATCTGCAGGGTCGATTACTTCGCAGTGAGCAAGTGTGACTTTGATTTTCCAGTCATCGCCGCATGCTTTCTGAGCTGCTTCAACAGCATCGCACATGAGTCTGAATGCGCCGTCGCAGATTGTATGAACATGGAAATCTATTCCTTCTTCATTCAGTCTGGTTATAACATGAGCCATTTCTTCAGCCGTCGCTTTCGCACTTCCGTACTGTGTTCCTGTCGGGTCATTTGCAAAAGGCGTCAGACTCAGGCAGTCACCCAGCTCGTTTGTTCCGTCAAGGAAGAACTTCACAATGTTGATTCTGATATGTTCAGTAGTGTACTTCTCTCTCCAGTCCTTGACTGTTGCAATTGCTTCTTCAATCTTGTCGGCCTGTTCCAGAGCTACACTTGCATCATAGTAGCAGTTAAGTCTGTCTTCTTTATCAAGATTGTAGAAATATTTCATGTTTTCTTCACCTTCAGTAAAACCATCCATCATGGCTGTGATTCCGAAGTGTCTGAAGAAGTTTATGAGAGGCATTGCCATTTCGTCATCTAAAACAGTCGGCGGTTCCCATCCGATTGCGTCGTATATTCCCTGGTCACTTTCTGCTGCAGCTTCAAGAGCCCAGCCTGTATATTCACCGTTTTCGTCTTTCACGAATTCAGCTGAACCGAGAGCACTGTCTGCATGAGGAATTCCGTTTTCGTCCTTGAGCATTTCCAGCGCAATGCTGTTGTACCAGCATGCATGATCTCCGAAGTCCTGCATTCTTGCAGGTCTGTCGTTTATTATTGCGTCCAGATCTTCCTTCTTAGGTCCTTCTGTTCCGAATGTTTCTGTGAAATAGTTTTCACCGAAGAAATAAGGTCTGTCTTCTTTCGGATATTTTTCGGCGTACTCTTTAATTGTTGCCATTAATTCGTCTTTGTCTTCTGTCATCGGCATTCTTACACGCCAGAATGTTTTTGCTACTGTTTCCGGATGAGTATGTCCGTCAATCAGTCCCGGAAGTACTGTCCTGCCTTCCAGGTCAACAGTTTCAAAGTCTGCGCCTGAAGCCTTTGCAAAAGCTTCAACTTCTTCGTTAGTACCTACAGCCGCAAATTTCTTTCCTTCGATTGCAACTGCCTGAGCCCATGGCATTTCAGGATTTTCAGTGTAAATTTTCCCATTAGTCAGTATTCTCATAATTGCTATTCTCCTGTCTTCTATCCTTTTTCAGATTTCAGTTTTCGCTAATTTTAATAACTTCTCCCAATATTATATTATTATAATGCTCTTCCACCAGTTTATCTACACATACTACTGCATCTTTAATGTCTCTTCGCTCTATTATTTCTTTATCTATTCTTCTGTATACATCTCTAAACTGCTTCGGTGTACATTTATACCAATCTCTAAATGCAGTGTAATAATATTTCACATCAGAAAACCCATCTGTTTCCAGTAGAAGCTTTTCGGAAAGATTGGCGCGTATATATCCAAGCATGTTCTTGAAGCCAATGGAATATTTTCGCATTAATTCTGACAGATATCCCTCTGTTATGTTTATACTATCTGCAACATCTTTAAGCCGAATCTTCTCGTTATAATGAACAGAAAAATAATAGTATGTTTTTATCATTCTTTCCATTGTTACTGCGGATATATCTTCACTTCCGTAATGATACACAACTATACTGTAGTGTTTTACAAACATATCAACAATGGTGTCTGTTATGGCTTTTACTGTTTCTGTCTTTCCTTCGTTTATATTCTTAAGAGCCATGTATAGCAGACCTCTCAGCCGCTCATGATAAACTGTGGGATAATCTTTGACTTCTGTTTCCTTTGTCCCCTCACAAACGAAATATTGATAGTTTATCAAAGGATACTTATCCGTATATTCCAGCAGATTAATGTAGAAGGAAACGCACAGGTTATCCCTGCCCTTCTTGAAAAAATATGCGTCTATGTCCACCGCAATATATTCTCCTTCATTCAGTGTAAATTCCTCGTAATAATATGAGAACTGTACACTTCCTTTAAGGCACATTATGATTTCCAGGACGCCGTGTTCATTTTTTCGTGTCGGCATTTCCTCCACCGAATACACACTCATGCTCAGCGGAGTTCCTTCTATCTTAACTCGCTTTACTTCTGACATAATCTGTTCCCTTTCAGCATTCACTGCGCTTTTAGCCAATTATATCATCTCAAATACAATTTTTCCTTTGAATATTGTTTTGCTGACGTTCACAGAATAGATTTCTTCTTTCGGCAATGATTCTATATCTCTATCCAAAACAGCGAAATCTGCTGATTTCCCTGCTTCTATTGTTCCAGTGTAATCTTCCATTCTCATCTGATAAGCCCCACCCCATGTAAGTCCCCTAACTGCTTCTGCCAGAGTTGCCGGTTCTTCTTCGCCCAGTACTCTGCCGTGCCATGTATCGTATTCTGGGCTTCCCGGAAAACAGCTTCTATTCATCCAGCAATGTATCTCGTGCATCGTACTTGGCGGTGGTGTTACCGGAAAATCCGTACCTGCTGCATATTTGATTCCACGACTGGTAAAAGTTCTAAACGGATATGAGCATTCTCCCTTTTCAGGTCCTGTCATATGTACAACTGATTCCACATCCCCATCACGGTTCATCCATCGCGGCTGAACATTTGCTATTATATTTGCCTCAGCCATTGTATCAGCTGCCTCCTCTGAAACAAGCATCAGGTGTGTAATAACACTTCTGGTATTGTCAATACCGGCACGTTTCTGAGCTTCCGCAATGCATTTTGCCGACTGTTCAACAGCAGCATCTCCCATGGCATGTATATGTATTGCAAAACCTGTGTTCATTGCTTTTGCAGCTGTATCCGTTAGTATTTCATTATCCCATAGAAGTTCTGCATTTGAACCTCTAGGTATGCCTGTTTCATCACAGAATTCATCTCTATAGGGTTCTTTCATTGCGAAAGGTCCGTCTTCAAAAGCCTTTACTGTATCTATTCTGAAATCTTCTCCGACATTGAATTTGCCTTTTTCCGCAACATGTCTGGTAATTTCCTCCGCATAACCTTCCGGTGTAAGTGGTGCAACACTTCTCAGTCTGAGAGTAAGTGCTCCCTCTTCTGCCAGTTCCTTGTACGCATTCAGTGCATCATCAAACGCCAATGCATCGGTTACCATGGTCACACCATACCTGTTGGCAAATTCATACTGATAGGCCAGAAAGCCGGTTTTATATTCATCTTTTGTAAGTTCATATCCTGGAACACTTTTTTTAGCCAAAAAGTTTGCTGCAGCATCCAGGAACATTCCACTCGGATAATTGTTTTCTTCACGAACGATTGTACCTGTTTCTGTATCCGGTGTATTTTCATCAAAGCCTGCTGCTTCAATAGCCTTTGTGTTCATCCATGTATTATGTCCGCAGAATGAATCAAGCACAACCGGTCTGTCTGAACATATTCTGTCTATGTCATGTCTGTTCGGAAGTCTTCCGCTTGTTCCCGTAAAATTAGTCAGAACCCATCCTGCTCCTCTGATCAGCTCTTTTTCAGGGTGCTGATCAACATATACTTTTAACTTTTGCATATATATTTCAATAGCATCTTCTGGAGATATTTCATCGCTTACGTATATTCCGAACATGTCACAGGCCTCAATAAACCCGCAGACTCCTGACGGATGGCAGTGAGCATCACACATTCCCGGAAGTATGGTATTACCGCCGCAATCTATTACCTGTGCATTATCTCCGGCCATTTTTTTAATTTCCTCGTTTGTTCCCACCTTCAGAATTGTTCCATCTGCTACGGCAATTGCTTCTCCCCTGACTATACTGTCATTCTCCAGCACAGAAAACACTTTTCCGTTAATCAGTATCATGTCAGCTTTTTTTATATTGTTCATGTATTGTTCCTCCCCTGAATACGTCGTGGTTGTATTTCAAAGACAAATTCAATTCTAATGAAAAGGAACGCCCGTCTCAGATATTTGAACGGGTGTCCCTGCTCATACTATATTTTACAGTTCAAGATCTGGAGGCAGTTCTCTGAATCCCTTGGTCTTAATACCCAGGACAATAACTCCCAGTGCAAGCAATGAGAATCCGACAATCTTTGCCATAGTTGCAAGGCTGAACCACAGATAGAAACTGATAAGTGCTGCTAATGCAGGCACAAACAGGTACTGCATGAAATTCTTAAAGCCTCTCTTTTTATCTCTTACCCAGAACTTTGCGATAACGTCAATATTTGTGAAAAGGAATCCTGTAATTGCTCCGAAGCTTACAAGTGACATTGCATTTGTAAGACTGCTCTGGAAGAACAGTGCACAAAGTCCAACTGCTACTGACAGCAGAATATTTCTTGAAGGTGTCTGGAATCTAGGATGTATATATCCGAAGAACTTCTTAGGAATAAATCCATCACGCCCCATTCCCAGCAGGATTCTTGCTGTTGCACCCTGTCCTGCTATACAGCATCCGAAGCATGCAAGAGTATTCATTAATACAAACACAGGATTCATCCATGTACCGATACCAATATGAGTATTGTAATCCATACTTGCAGTATCAGGATTTGCAATAACTGTCTTAGCTTCAGCCCATGGCCATCCGCAGTTCATGAGATATGCCAGAATGAAGAACTCGATTGCAGCACCAATACATATGATTACAACTGCTCTAGGCATATTCTTTTTCCGGTTCAATTGTTTCCTCGGAGTATGTAGTAACAGAGTCGAAACCTACAAATACAACTGCCATGATTGCGGCACCTGTCATCAGTGTGCTTACCTGAAGTGTTTCAGGATTGCAGATGGCTCTTGCAGTAAATAAAGTTCCTTCACCACCACCGTGGCTAACGAAAATTGCAATAGCGACAATTGTGAAAATAATTCCTGCAATCGGAAGTATTACGTTGATATTGTTAACTATTGATGATATTCCGATTCCAAAGTAGTTACATGCACCGCAGATCAGTACTGAAATAATAATCCAAACCCAGATTGGAATTGCCGGGAACATAACGTTCAGATATAATCCGCATGAAAGATAACATGTCATTGGAAGCAGGAAATAGTCCAGCATGATTGTCCATCCTGCAATAAATCCGAACTTAGGCCCGATGGAATTAGTTGTATATGAGTATACTGAACCTGATACCGGATACTCTCTGCACATCTTGGAGTAACTGAATGCTGTTAACGACATTGCAAATCCTGCAACCAGCAATGCAAGCGGGAAGTTTCCGTCCGTAAGTGCGTTGATTATTCCGTAATAAAGCAGTACGCACGCAGGGCACAGATAAGCCAGACCCTGGCAGACAAGTGTTGGCAGTTTCAGAACACGCCTAAGTTCAGGCTGTTCTCCTCCTGCAGCAGGTGAAGTGTTGTTAATATTTTCTTCCAATTTTTTTACCTCCTGTCGACTGAATAATGAAATAAACTGATAATAATTTCAAATCAATCCCTAAAACCCTTGCTTTATACAACTTCATCATACCTATGTGTTTTTTTCAAAACAATGATTTTCCATTGATAAATTTCGCAATTTATTCATTATTTTGACTATATTATTGCTGTTTTACTGTCCTTAATACACTCAAATGCACTATATTTGCAGGTTTTTTAAACGAAATAAGACCCAGTCACCATAATGGTAACCGGGTCTTTACCTTCAACTGTCTTTTCTATCGTAAAACCGATTATTCATCAAATGTCATTTCAGGCGGCAGTTCCTTGAATCCCTTTGTCTTGATAAGGAGGTATACAAGGCCTACTGCTGTCCAGATACATCCGAGAATCTTTGCAGGTGTTCCGACAAATACGAATGCGAAAATCAGAACTGCCATTCCCAGAGCCGGCAGAATAAGATACATGATCTTGTTCTTCAGTCCCTGCCTGTTGTTTTCCTTTACATAGTAATGCATGATTACTGAAAGGTTTACCATGATAAATCCGATAATGCATCCGAACGAGATAAGTTCTGCTGCACCCAGGAGGTTGTCTGCGTAGAAAATCCCTGTACATCCGATTGCTGATACAATCAGAATGTTGATAACCGGAGTATTCCACTTCTTTGAAACCTGTCCGAATACCTTCTTAGGAAGGATGTTGTCACGTCCCATTCCAAGGAGCAGTCTTGATACAGATGCAAGGGCTGCCATTGCACATACCATTGAAGCGAATTCGTCAACGATGAAGAATACATCAGCCATCCATCCGTATCCTATTGCTGGATAGAATTCATAAATACCTGTATCAGGATCTTCAATGAGATTCATTCCCTCAGGCCATGCAACCTGCAGGCAGTATGCTGTAATAAAGAACATTATTCCGGCGCCGATACATACGCCCATTACTGCCGGTGTCATTGCCTTTTCAGGATCCTTTGTTTCTTCTGCCATTGTTGTAACTGCGTCAAATCCTACGAAAGATACACACAGTATTGCAGATGCTTCAAAGAGACTTCCTGCTGAGAATGTGTCCGGATTGAAGAATGCTTTTGCGTCAAACAGAGATCCTGTTCCGCCGCCGCCGCAAACATAAACAATGCAGAGTATGATGGTTACAGCTGTGAAACAGAGCTGAGCAATAATAATCAGCGTATCAACCATTGATGCTGTCTTTGCACCTATTATGTTGAATATTGCAGCGATAACTGCACATCCGACTACCAGAACCCATACAGGAATTACAGGGAAGTATTCGTTCACATATATTCCTATGAGAACGAAGCAGATCATCGGCAAAAGCAGATAGTCAAGCATCATTACCCATCCTGTCATGAAGCCCAGATGAGGCTGAACCGATTTGTTAACATAAACATATGCGGATCCTGCCTGAGGATAAGCTTTTACCATTCTGGTATAGCTGTATGCTGTTATTGTCATCAGCAGAGTAGTGATAAGAAGTGCAAGCGGATACATTCCGCCAGTTTCAACTGTCCATATTCCGTAATAGTTGAATACAACAGTCGGTGCCAGATAGGCGAGACCCATACCTATGAGAAGAGGTACGGACAGGGTTCGTTTAAGTTCACCCTGGTTCTGAAGTTCTGTCATTTCAGTTCTCCCCTCCTTAAAAAATAATCCGTAAGCATAAATTTTTGCTGATTAAATAATATCAATATTAAGAAAGTTTTTTCAATGCCGTTTTTCGCTTTATTTAATATATATTATCATAAAATCAGCATATAATGTGCATGAGTTTGACACAGAGCCTTTTTACTGTTAAATTGAAAACTGCAGAGCATCAGATGTTCTGCAGTTACTGCTTAATTAAATGGAGATTTAACTATGAATGTATATAACGTAATAAACCTCATAACAGGAATAGTCGGTGTCGCTGTTATTATTTTCGGATTTGTTGTAAGAACAGGAGCAATAGCAGGAGCCCCTGCTGACAGAAGCTCTCTTCTGTTTATTCTCGGAGCAATAATTCTTCTCTGGTCATACATTTCATATAAGCGACACAGCTGATTCTACAGCTTCCCGTTTATTACTTCACCCTTTCTTACAGTTGCATCAACAACCATGTTGTGCAGCTCGTAAACGTCGGTTTCGAACGGATTGTCGGCAAGGACAATAAAATCTGCCTCCTTGCCTTTTTCTATGGTTCCAAGTCTGTCATCAAGCCTGTTTGCTTTTGCATTGTTTATTGTATAACCCTGAAGCATTTCTGTCAGTGTCATTATTTCGTCAGCTGCCGGGAATACTTCTGCATTTCTACCGCTGAAGTTTCTGTCGTCTTCCGGATCAAGATCATCTGATATGAGAATCGGCTCCTGTCTTGTCATAGCTATTTCCATGCCCATGAACGGATTCCAGTTCCTCAGTTTGTTTGTCTCCACTTCGTCAGAACTAAATGTTACAAGCGCTCCTGTATCCCATACTGTTCTTGTTCTCAGCGTCTGATATACTCTCGGTTCACCGATAAGCCTTATTCTCTCCGGAAGTTTCGCTTCACAGGCTCCCCCGTTCCAGCTCGGAGTGAAGTTTGCCACAACTCCCAGCGTGGCGAAGCGCTTAAGGTCCACTTCATCCACAAGCTCGTTGTGAGCACAGGTAACAATTATATTGAAACCTTCAGGTCTCGCCTTCAGTTCTTCAACAATATCCTGCACCATTCTTACAGCTCCGCCGCCTACTGTATGAACGTGGAAATCGATGCCTTCTTCATTCAGTTCTGCAAGAAAACTCTTCAGTCTTTCCTTCGGAATAAGTGTACCTCCGCATGTTCCCGTGTCGTTATAAGGCTGCGTCATGCATGCCGTATGTATTCTCTGGGTGCCGTCCAGCATCATTTTCATTGTCTTGAATCTGATGTTTTCTGTTTCGTATTTTGCCTTGAGTTTTTTGAACTCCTCAACAGCGCCGTCAACCATGTCCGGATGACATATTACGTGAGTTCCCTCTACTCTTACAGGCAGTTCACCATTCTTGTCCAGCTCATGAAAGATGCTGTAAGTCCAGTCTTCCTTGAAGTAGTTTCCTGCGTCATATATTGTTGTAACACCGTGCTCAACAAGATAATTCATTATCTTGAGAACACCTTTTCTCATTTCCTTTTTTGACACGTCGCCGCTCATTTTCAGAATCGGCATCATCGTCATTTCGGTCATGTGTCCTGTGAGTCTGCCGTTTTCGTCTCTCTCATAGTAGGAATATCCCGGCGCAATGTCTTCCACGTCTTCTTTTATTCTCATGATTTTCAGGGCACCTGAATTCAGCCATACGCAGTGGCACTCCTCTTCCATGAGTATTACAGGCCTGAATCTTACTATTTTGTCCAGGTCATCTCTTGTCAGTTTTTCTCCCTGAAGACCTTCCAGTTTCCCAAAGAACATTGCATAGTAAGGTCTGAAAGGATGTGCCTTGACCATGTCCTTCAGCTTCTGCAGCACTTCCGCCTTTGACTGGCAGTCATACATTGGAAATGAATCGTCTTCTTCATCATCGCCGCTGAGCATTACACTCAGACCCACATGTGTGTGTGAGTCAATGAGGGCCGGCATTATGAATTTACCGCCGGCGTCTATTGGCTTTGCATCTCCATAGGAAATTCCGGCTTCCTTTGCAAAGGCAGCAACTTCTTCGTTTGTGCCTATGCATGCAAATTTCCCGTCTCTTACTGCAAAGGCTTCAGCCCATGGCTGTTCTTCGTTCTGTGTATATACTTTTCCGTTTGTGACTATGTAATTCTTTGTCATGGTCATGTCCCTCTGCTGTCTGTTTTTATACGTACGCGTCATCAAAATTGATTACGATCAGGCATTTGTCGTCTGCTTCTGTTACTTTTTTCTGCAGTTCTTCTTTTATCTTATCGGGGTCAGCCTTGCTGCCCGGTGTCATTACAAGATCGAAGATTATGTTTGTGTGGGTTATTCCCGGAACTACACGAAGATCGTGGAAACTTTCTACTCCATCAATAGGCACTATTGCCTTTGCAATAACGTCAATCATTTTGTCTCTGATAGGATTGCTGTAGTCTATAGGGTCCATGTGACATGTTACAACCATGCCCATTCTGTCATAGATTTCCTTTTCCAGATTGTCAATGTTATCGTGGATTTCCATTATGTCCCCTTCTGCATCAACTTCAGCATGGAATGAGGCGAAAAGTTTTCCCGGGCCGTAATCGTAAATCATCAGGTCATGGACTCCGTTAACAACAGGGTTTTCCATTATTATGCCGTACATTTCACTGACCAGTTCCGGATCAGGCTTTTCACCCAGCAGGGGACTTACTGTTTCTTTTATGAGTTCGAATCCTGAATAGAATATGAACAGTGCTACGAGGCATCCCAGGTATCCGTCCAGTTCAAATCCTGTGAAATACTGGATAAACATTCCTATAATAATGATAATACTTGAGATTACATCGTTTCTGTTATCCGTTCCGGCAGCAACTACAGGAAGTGAATTAATATGTCTTCCTGTTGCAATGATAAACAGTGCTGATGATCCTTTGATTATTACTGCCAGTGCCAGGAATCCTACGGTGAGCCATGAGAATTCTGTTCCACCGGGATGCATGACTTTGTCTATGGAGCTTGTCATAAGTTCATATGCAACAATCAGTACAATTGCCGATACGATAAGGCTTGTAAGATATTCAACTCTTGCGTGTCCGTAAGGATGCTCCTTATTTGCCGGCTTTCTCGCTATGCGGGCTCCGATAAGAGTTATTACCGCTGCCATTGAGTCTGCCAGGTCATGAAGGCCGTCGCCGATAACAGCTATGCTGTTTATAAGCAGCCCCATTACAATCTTTATTACACACAACAGTGTGTTTACTATGATACCCAGTGTTCCCGTCAGCTTTGTGTATCTGTTTCGTACTTCCGGGTCTTTAATGTTTTCGTAGTCTTTAACAAATGTTTTCCAGATAAGTTCTTTCAAAATGATGCCTTCCTTCCTTGCTTTTTTCTTTTAAATCTATTATAACGCATGTTCTGCAGAATAACAGCAAGAAAAAAAGCGGGAGCATTCACTCCCGCTTATGTTGATTTACCACATGAGCAGTCCGTTTTCAACAACTGTCTTGCCGTTCAGGAATACCTGCTTAATGCTGTCATGGTTATGCAGAACCTCTGCAGATGATGCAGGGTTTTCGTCCAGTACCAGGAAGTCCGCTTCGAGACCTTCTCTGATAGCACCAACGCGATGCTGCATCGCACACGCGTATGCGGCATTTTCAGTAGCTGCCTGAATTCCCTGAAGAACTGTCATGCCCCTGTCAATAAGTTCCTTGTATTCGTCCAGAGTCTGCTGACCGTATTCACATGCCGGTTCGTATACTGTGTCAGAACCAACAGCAATTCTTACGCCTTTTTCCAGTGCCATTCTGTAGCTGCTGAGAGTACGCTCTTTGTATGCCGCTTTATCTTCGTCAGTTATCATGGCGCCAATTCCCAGATCTCTCTGAAGGAAAGCATCCGGTCTGATGAGTTTCGGTGCGTCGTTTCCCGGAAGATCAATGATGTCGTACCAGTTTGCAATCAGATACAGAGTAGGAACGAGAATTATTCCTTTCTCAACCATCATGTCAACCAGTTCTTCTGTCAGTTCTTCTCCGTGTTCTATTGTATCTACACCGGCTTCAATTGCCATTCTGATAGACTCTTCTGTTTCGCAGTGGGCACATACCAGTGTTCCCTTTATCATGTGAGCTTCGTCACAGATAGCTTTCATTTCTTCAAATGAATAGTGGGTATCAGATATTCTGTCAGTTCCCCAGTTGCCGCCGCCTGTACCCCAGAACTTGATCTGGTCGGCACCTTCACGCAGAACCTTGCGGACGTTTCTTCTGCACTCATCAACGCCGTCTGATATTATTGCCCAGAAATGATGTTTCCTGACATAGTCAAGATCAAACTGAGGGCTGTCACAATGTCCTCCTGTCCTTGCAAGTCCCGGTCCGCAGGCAACTACCTTTGGTCCCGGCATTACATCGTCGTCAAATATCCTCTTGAGATACAGACTGTTCCAGGAAATATCGCGAACTGTTGTGAAACCGTATTTCAGCATTTTCTGAGCCTCGTAAACCGAGCGCATTGATCTTACCTGATCAGGTTCGCACAATATTTCAGTATCGCCCCAGTCGCCGCAGCCTCTTCCTCCGACCATGTGGATATGAGCATCGATCATGCCCGGCATTATGTATTTGCCGGAATAATCAATTACTTCCGTATCAGCCGTATTGTCAAGATCTGCCATGCTTCCGACACGGGCTATGTGTCTGCCTTTAACGTGCATGAACTGACCTTCTGCAGGCTCGTTGCCCATGCCGTCAATTATGGTAATGTTAGTAAGTATATAATTGTCGCTTGTTATCATTTTATTGCCCTTCTTGCCTTTGCATTGTACATGCATTAGAGGCAGTGCTTGAATGGTGTTTCGTCAACAGGCTTACCGGCCTTCTTGTCTTCGTTGGCCTGTACAATCATGTCGTACTCCTTAGGTCCAACAGGGTACTTTGAAAGGATTATCATTGCAATAAGTGCGCTTGCTGCAGGCAGCAGTGTGCACAGACCCAGAATACCTGTGAGAGCGCCTTCTGTCTGAACTTCTGCCATTGCGTCGTATCCAACCAGAGTCAGCATGAGACCGATTGAATAAGTTCCGATTGCAGAACCGAACTTCTGAGCAAATGATACGATTGCGCACAGTGAGCCTTCTCTTCTCTTTCCTGTCTTGTATTCGTCAATTTCTGCACAGTCATATGCGAATGCAATGTAGTTTGTCCAGTATACGACATTACCGAACTGGAAGATTGAGATATATACACATGAAACGATAAATGAATTGATTCCTGTAATGAAGAATATGATTCCTATAACCACCATTACTGCCTGGCCTATCATGAATGATGCCTTCTTGCTCATCAGGTTTGCAAAAGCACTTCCGACTGGAACCATTACTGTGTATGCGATAGCATATACGATCCAGAACCATGCCTGCTGTCCATATGTCATGTTGCAGTTATAGATAATCAGATAAGCCTGTGCAGAGCTGCATGCAATTGTTCCTATGAAATAGAATACTGTTGCAATGCAAAGCTGTCTGTAAGGTCTGATTGACCATGTTTCCTTAAGTACCTGAATAAGGCTTTCATGCTGAACTTCTTCCGGAACTTCATCTGTAGGTCTTTCTGTTCCCTTTGTTGCTGCGCAGCAGATAATAGCAAAGAGTGTTGCCATTGCTCCGAATATAATTCCGGATACGCCCCATGCTCCTCTGTCGCTCATGCCGTGTTCAACGCCCCATGCCTGTACAACTGTAGGTCCTGAAGTACAAAGCAGCATGAACAGTCCGCCGAAGATCATGTTGTACATTCTGATATAGTTTCTGCCCTTGTAGTCAGTTGTGATTTCTGCACCAAGGCTCATGTAAGGAATTACATAAGTAGTATAGAGTGTCCAGAATGCAGCTGCTACTACGAAGTAATAAGCCGCTGAAATAGCAGTGCTTGAGAAATTCCATGGTGCGAAAAGCAGGAATACTACAATTCCGAGAGGAATGCAGGATTTAATCATCCAAGGTCTTCTTCTGCCCTTCGGGTTCTTTGTTCTGTCTGACAGATATCCAACAATCGGGTCAGTAATACCGTCCCAGCATACAGCTACCAGAGAAATAGCTCCGGCCAGCATCGGGCTGAGGCCTACGTTGTCTGTCAGGAAGTAAATGAAAAATGTGTAAAACATGCAGTATGGTATGGAGTCTCCAGCCTGTCCAATACCATAACCAAGCAGGTTTTTCATGCTAGCGTCTTTCATATTGTCACCTCCGCTATTAATTGAATAATAATATAATTACACTATAATTCTGACATTTTGGTTATTGATTAACAACCGATAAATTTTGTGGAAAATTATTGTTTTTTGATAAGATTTGACGGTATAATGAGCCATGAGAAAAAACCATAAGATTATTGATATTCCGACCAGACCGGTGGATTACATAGAAAACACTCCTCTTTCTATTACGATTGCAGACGTAAGGCATATAACGCCTCATATACATTCGACTGCAACGGAATTTGTATTCTGTCTTAAAGGTACGGTTTCTCTCGTGTGCAATCACGAGACAATTATTCTTCATGAAGGTGAAATATTCACTATATATCTTGAAGATGTTCACTGCATTTTTTCCGATAAGGAAAATGTAACACTTATAGTGCAGCTTGATCTGAAAGGCGTTAATATGCCGTTTGATGTTCTGTCTCAGGCTTATATAGCATGTGAAGATATCAGCTGCAAGGATTTTCAGCTTAAGCATCTTGAGCAGATGAAATACTATCTCCTTTCTGTTGCTTTTGCATATGCTAAATCCAGGACTCCTGATTCCGATTATGGTATTACTGCTTCTAATGTCATTGCCCGTCACATGTGCGAATACTTTGACTGGCTCAGTCTGATTACAAAGGATCCGCCTCACGACAACAGAGAACTTGTTGAACGTTTCCGCAGCATTTATGAATACTGTTATGCCCACTCTGACGAGAAACTGAGTATTTCAATGCTTGCCAAAAAGGTACATATTAGTGAAAACTATTTCTCGCAGTTCGTTAAGAAATCGCCTTATGGCAGTTTTAGTCTGATGGTGGGATATATGCGCTGCTACAAGGCACAGACGCTTCTTATTACTACAGATAAATCTGTTGTCGAAATCTCCGGCGAATGCGGATTCTCAGATGACAAATACTTCTACAAAAATTTCAAGCACTGGTGGGGAACCACCCCTACCCGTTTCCGCGAATGGTATTCAGAATATACAAAAACGGATGAAATAATTCACCCGTTTTCCCGTGAAAAATCTGAACAGATTCTTGCTTCATATATTTCAGATTACATGTCTGATCACATTTTCCTGCAATAGCTCCTGCCGCTACATGTCCACAAACTCCCTTGCGCGAATCCACAGAAGTGCTGCCAGTAGAGCGGAAGCGGCCGAGATAATCGCCATGCCCAGAATGAATGAACTCCATGGCAGGGTTGCTACGGCTGAACCTAATACTCCGACTATCATTAATGCAAAACCAATAACTGCGCTGGCTGAGCCGGCCTCGTCGTGATATTTGTTGAGCACGACTACTGTTGCCAGCGGTCTTACCATTCCTTCTGCCAGAAACGCAGGTATCACACCGACGAGAAACAATACCGGTCCTATGGAACCGATGGTTGCAAACAGAATTGCAGCTACGCCAATCAGAGCAGCAGTGCATTCAATAACACGGCGTGCGTTGCTTTTGCGTATCATGAACATATATATAAATGGCGCAAACATGGAAACCAGTGTTCCGCAGGCGTACAGAATTGAATACTCCAGATTGCCTACGCCAAACTCATCATAGAATACGTATGAACAGGTTGCCAGGTAAGCCCACATTGGAATTGTGATCAGAAGTACTACGCCTAGAAATCTCAGAAGTTTTATGTCCCTGATTATGTTAAATGACTGTACCGTTGCCTGAATAACACTGTCAACTCTGCGTTTTTCCTTCGGCCAGGTTTCGATGGCGAATAAGAACGGAATAAGAGTCAGCATTATTATGCCGCCTTCAAGAATGAATATCCATCTCCATGACAGATATTCAATAGTGTATGAACCGATTGCTGGAGCAAATACCGGTCCGATAATTGCTGCGGCCTGGGTAATTGTCGTAATGGTTTCAAAGGAACGTCCTTCAAAACTGTCTCTGACTATTGCGGTTCCTACGGTTATTGCGAAACCTCCGCCAAGTCCCGACAGTCCGCGCATGATAATAATGGTCCATATTCCCTGGGCAAAAGCGCAAACCAGAAGCGGAATCCCGGCTATAATCAGGCCGATTATCATGATAGGCTTCCGCCCGTATTTGTCGCATATTGTGCCCCCGACGAGTGTGCCGATGGAACAGGCCAGCAGGTCGCTGTTAAATGACAGATTCAGCACCGTCTCCGATACACTGAACTCTTCCTTAAGAACAGGCAGTGCCGGAAGGTACATGTCAAGTGTCATCCACTGCACCGTAAGCATTGTAATCAGTGCAGTTACAAGCATCCCCATGCCCAGTCGGGGCTGTCGAACTAGTATTTCCCTTTCGTCGATGATTTTTGCCATGATTAATTTCTTTTCTTCCTTTTTATTTTACATCAAATCCTGGATTTAAGATAATCATAACCACCCTTCAAAAGGGTGGTTTGCTCAAGGGCTATAAGCCCAAGTAA
>JAUNIQ010000123.1 GCA_030535275.1 Bacillota bacterium
AAATAATTTGCGGTTTTTTTACAGTAGGCGGCAACTTCAAAATGCCGCGGGACAACCAGCTTTGTCTGGAGAAAGGATACTCCGTCATTGCCGAGCCGGAAGAAAAAGGCAAGAACTATGCAGAGTGGAGTGCGGAAAAGAACGGAACCAGCTGGAAGGCAAAGCTGAAAAAAACGATCAATGAGATCCTTCCCAAGTGCAATGACTTTGAGGATCTCCTCCGGAAAATGCAGGAGAAGGGATACGAAGTCAAGCGGGGAAAATATATTTCCCTTCGGGCTCCCGGGCAGAAGCGTTTCACCAGGCTGAAGACCCTTGGCAAAGAATACACGGAGGAAGTGATCCGCACTGCGCTGAAAGAGCAGGGCGGCCTGAAGAGAAGGCCGGGCATTGCAAGAAAAACTGCAATGCTGAGACACGGTTCAGTTCCGGATATCGGTTTCCTGATCGATATCGAAAAGAAACTTTCGGAGGGGAAAGGCAAAGGCTATGAGCAGTGGGCCAAGGTCTTTAATGTTAAACAGATGGCAAGTGCTCTGCGCATTCTCCGGGAAGAAGGTATCACCAGCACCGAACAACTGGAGGAACGGCTGTCTGCAGAAATTTCTGATTTCGAGAAGGCATCGGATCAGCTGAAGGCAACAGAAAGCGAGATCCGGGAACTCAGGAAATTGAAGCAGCACATCCTCGATTACGGAAGAACCAGAGAAGTATTTGCGGAGTACCAGCGCCTGGGCAGACCGGAGAATTTCCTGGAAGCACACCGGGCAGAGATACAGATCCATCTTGCAGCAAAGAAGGCCTTCGATGAGTATAAACCGAAGAGGGTAGCGAAACTGAAGGACCTGAACTTGAGACTTTCTAAGTTGTCTGCCCGGCAGAAAACACAGTATGAAGAGTACCGGGAAACCAGAAAAAACATGCAGAGGTGGCAGGCAGTGCAGCAAAGTATAGAGAGATCATTGAACAGGCTGGAGAAAGAAAAGCATCGAGGCGTCAGCCGATGATGGAGCAGTTTTGACTGCTCACGGGGATTGGGGTGGCCCCAGCAAGCGGAAAAGATATATACTTTTCCATTGCTTGCTGGGATTATCAGGAATTCCTGATAACTGGAGCTCTCCCAGAAAGATAACTATCCGAACCGTATACGAGAACAATGTACGCCTTTATGATCATCATTAAAAAGTTATAATCGATATCGTTTTGGATAGCTGCATTAGTTATGAGTGTTTCAGTATTATGAAATCATGGCTGCCAAATGTTTCAATCGGTCAAGTCGATGGTCAAAAAAAGAGCGGTAGCTTTCACAAAAATAATTCAAAAAACGGCCGCTTGAGTCAACAGTTCTATGACGATAACAGCCACCCCGGCATAGTTTGAGATATGGACAATGCTTGCATTGAGCGTCCAGTATCGTGGATCTAAATGTAAACTGTTTTATGACAGGGCTTTTTAGGATCTCGTGAAGCGGTTGTTCTGCCAGATTGCCCATGCAATAGGCGTCAGTTACATAAAAATCACATGGATAGACTGAACCGTCAGCTTCTATAATGAGATTAGGGCTGCAAATGCCTCGCTGTTCGCAGGCTTCCGGCAGAATTCCCAGAAGAAGCCCGATATAGTTTTCGAATTGACGGATATAGGGTGCTGTTCCACGCAGGCAATCTTCATACCAAAGGTCAAAAAGGTTGATGAGAAACTCTCCATAAACTTCAGGAGTCAGCGACCATTTGTTTCCACCAGGTTTCTGTCCAAGCTGGTCCAGGCAGGCAATATACTGTTGGTAGCGAAAGTCCTGTTTCCGATACCATGCATAGATGTCTTTGATATTTCGCGCTGTGGCACTGTTGACTACTGTAAGAATATTGTAATCAACCCGGTAGCGGCGGAATAAATCCAGAGTCTTCATAATTGAAGAATAGCTTCCATTGCCTGACTTGTTCTTGCGAAAAAGATCGTGCGTTGCTTCAAGGCCGTCAAGAGATACACCCAGTAAAAAGCGATTTTCAAAAAAAAACGACGCCCATGTCTCTCCCAGACCATAACCATTTGTCTGAAGAGAGTTGCTGACTGCGATGTTCCGGTGATTGAATCGTCTTTGAAAATCAACTGCTTTTTTAAAGAAATCCAAGCCTGCCAAGGTTGGTTCGCCACCTTGCCAGGCTATGGCACATATTCCATCCGCTTCTTCCAGAGAGTGGCGCAAAACTGCTTCCAACACAGATACTTCCATTATTCCATAGCTGCCAACCTCTCGGTTTGCAGCCACATCCTGATAAAAGCAATATTCACAGTTTAAGTTGCATAATCCGGAGGCAGGCTTGATTAGAAGACTGATGGGTATCATAGTGGTCCCTCCTTATTTGCCATGCAATTGTTTTACCACAACCCAATCAAAAAATCAATAAATCGATTACATTTGTTTAAAATCACTCACTGATGTGTTATAATACAATCAAATCAAGAGAGGAGGGACGTAACAAGATGACGTCCTACGACAAGAGAAAAGAAATCATACTGTCCACCCTGAATGACCAGGGACGTATCAATGTTGAACAGTTGTGCAGAATTACGGGTAATTCTGCAGCAACACTGCGTCGTGATATTATTCGTCTTGAGGAGGAAGGACTGATACGGCGGTTCTGGGGAGGGATTCAACGTATGCCCCAGGAAGGAGAGGAAAGACAGTCCCACTTGAAAAACAGGGTTTCGACAGTCAGCCAGGACGACATAGGAAAGCTTGCAGCCGCCCAGATCAGCGATAAGGATCTGATATTTATTGGTTCCGGCACAACCACTCTGGCGATGATTCCTTATATCCGGAGCATCGGCATACAGGTTGTGACCAACGGAATCCCCCAGCTGGAAGCACTTTATGAGAAGGGTATTCCCACATTGCTGCTGGGAGGTTTCTTCAAGTCTTATTCCCGTTCACTGGTGGGTATGGAAACAGTGGAAATGCTAAATAAATATCAGTTTGACAAGGCGTTTCTGGGAGCTAATGGACTTGATTCACAGCTGAACATTTTGTCAGGTGATGATTACGAAAATGCGATTAAATCCATAACGATCAAACAATCAAAAAGAACGTACCTTCTGGTTGACAGAAGCAAATTCGGGCGCACTGCGCTGTATAACGTTCCTTTTGAAACGGCGAAGGATGTCATATTGATTTCCGACTATTCTTTTATGGATAGCCATACTGAAGAGAGCGATGGTGCAGTTATTGATATGAAGAGCTTATCTCGCATCAAAATGGAAATGCTATGAGAAATGATTGAATGATTATATTAAAAATCATATAACCAATAATAAAACTCGTTTAACCATAAATAGATGATTATATGAGTTTTTTGTATTGACAAGATGATTAATTTGGTGCAT
>JAUNIQ010000124.1 GCA_030535275.1 Bacillota bacterium
CGGATATAAGTTCGGAAATAGTTGACATATATGTGGAGAAAAAACATGAAAGCCGTAAGCTTTGATTTACTGAAGACAGATAAAAAAACAGAGGCAAGAAGAGGAATCCTTCATACACCCCATGGGGATATAGAAACACCTATTTTCATGCCTGTAGGTACTGCAGCTACAGTTAAGGCTATGAGACCGGAGCAGGTAGAAGAACTGGGAGCACAGATAATTCTCAGCAATACATACCATCTGTATCTCAGACCTGGCATGGATGTTGTGAAAGAGGCCGGTGGACTCCATAAATTCATGAACTGGAACAGGCCGATTCTTACAGATAGTGGAGGTTTTCAGGTGTTCAGCCTTGGAGCCATGAGGAAGATTACCGAGGAAGGCGTAAGCTTCAGATCCCACATAGACGGATCAAAGCATATGATTTCTCCGGAGGTTTCAATGGAGATTCAGCACTGTCTGGGATCAGACATCTTGATGGCTTTCGACGAGTGTGCTCCTTATCCTGCAGACAGGGAATACGTGCGCAAGTCCATGGACAGAACCCACAGATGGCTGAAACGCTGTAAGGAATATCATAATGCAAAAGCAGACTCCCTGGGCGGTGAATCTCAGATTCTAGGGGAAGGCCTTAACCAGTCTCTCTTCGGAATTATGCAGGGAGGCATGTACAAGGATATGCGTAGAGAAAGCGCCGAAGTAATCAGTGAGATGGATTTGCCGGGCTATTCAATAGGAGGCCTTTCAGTAGGAGAACCTAAGGAACTCATGTATGAGGTAATGGATGACTGTGTGGAACTTCTCCCTAAGGAGAAGCCTCGTTACCTTATGGGTGTTGGGAGCCCTGATTGCCTGTTTGAGGGAGTTGAACGGGGAATTGATATGTTCGACTGCGTTCTGCCTACAAGAATCGCACGCCACGGAATGGCCATGACTTCACAGGGCAGGGTAAACATCAAGAACGCTCGGTACGAGCGGGATTTCACACCACTTGACCCGAACTGTAACTGCTATACATGCAGAAACTACAGCAAGGCATACCTGCGCCATCTGTTCAAGTGCGATGAAATACTGTCATCAATGCTCATGACAAATCACAATCTGCACTTCCTCGTAAATACGATGACAAATATAAGACAGGCAATAGATGAAGACAGATTTACAGAATATAAAAAGGAATTTTATGATGCATATGGAAAATTCTAAGCTTTGTCGTGACAGAGAAGTCTGCGGCGGATGCAAATATCAGGGAGTCCCTTATGAGGAACAACTGGCTGAAAAGACAGCTGAAGTAAAGGCACTTCTGGAAGGCAAGAAAATTAAATACGGTGAACTGCTGCCTATAGCGCCGGCACCGTCAAGATTTGAATACAGAAATAAGATGGAATATACATTTGGAGATATGGTCAAGGATGGACCTGTAACTCTTGGAATGCATAAAAGAGGCCATTTTATGTCAATAGTCACAGTTGATGAATGCCAGCTGGTTCATCCGGATTTTAATAAGATCCTGCGAGCTACTCTTGATTTTGTCAACGGGCGCGGATATACCCATTACCACAAAAAAAGACACGAGGGACTCATGCGAAATCTTATAGTAAGAAGAGGCGTGAGAACAGGTGAAATACTGGTCAATGTGTGTACAAGTTCTGAAGAAGGCTTTGATGAAGAGGCTTACGTTGAAGCAATTACAGGCCTGCAGCTGGAACATAAAGTTGTAGGGGTTTTGCGTACAATAAATGACAGGCTTGCCGATGCGGTTTATTGTGATGAGCTGAAGGTTCTTTATGGCAGGGATTATTACAACGAAGAAATAATGGGACTAAAGTTTCAGGTCAGTGCATTTTCGTTTTTCCAGACAAATGTTGCTGCAGTGGAAAATCTCTATTCATATGCCATTGGACTTATTGACGATTTTGAAGGAAAGAAAGCTTTTGACCTGTTTTGCGGGACAGGAACAATAACTCAGGTTCTGGCAAAAAGAGCATCTGAAGTAATAGGTGTTGAAATTGTCGAGGAGGCTGTAGAAATGGCCAGAACCACTGCTGAGAAAAACGGACTTAACAACTGCAGATTTATTGCAGGAGACTGTTTCAAGGTACTGGAATCTATAGACGATAAACCTGAAGTAATAGTAGTTGATCCGCCAAGGGTTGGAATAAGCAACGACGCACTTGATTGCATTATAGGTTACGGAGTCGATCAGATCGTATATATCAGCTGCAACCCGAAGAGCCTGGCAAATAATCTCTATTACATGCAGTACTACGGCTACAAAGTCGATTCAGTAAAACCTTTTGATAACTTCCCTGGAACGAAACATTGCGAAGTCGTAGCTCTGCTATCGAGAAACTGATATGGTATAATATACTGCAAACAAATTAAAGAAAAGAAGTTGGGAAGGAGAATAGTTATGTTTATTTTCACGCTAATCATTCTGGCAGTTATTGTTTTGATTATTATCAAGGGCATATATGTTGTAAATCAGCAGACAGCCGTGATAATTGAGAGGCTGGGGAAATTCAACAGAATCGTTCCGGCAGGATTCCATGTAATGATTCCTTTCATTGAGAGAAAGGCAGCAATTGTGAATCTGAGAACAAATCAGTTTGAATTTGAAATTGATGCAAAGACAAGTGACAATGTAACTGTAAACATGGAAATTGCAGCACAGTATCATGTAAGCTTTTCAAACAATACCTCGGATCCGAGACAGTCAGGGCTTTACAAGAGTTATTATATGCTGCAGAGACCTATTCAGCAGATGGAATCTTATCTTATAGACGCACTCCGTTCATCAATTCCGAAGTACACCCTTGATGAGGTTTTCGAAAAGAAAGATGATATTGCATCAGATGTAAATGCTACAGTACATGACATGATGGATGAATATGGTTATGACCTTGTATCAACACTGATCACATCAATCAAATTGCCTGCAGATGTTGAAAATTCAATGAATAAGATCAACTCAGCCCAGAGAGAAAAAATCGCAGCACAGTCATTGGCTGAAGCAGAAAGGATCAAGATCGTTACAGAAGCAAAGGCAAATGCCGAGGCTATGGAGCAGGCAGGTATAGGTATTGCCAATCAGAGAAAAGCTATCGCAGAAGGCATTGCTACTTCACTTGATACAATTAAGGAAAGCGGAGTTTCGACTCAGGAAGCCAATGAACTTTTCCTGTTTACACAGTGGACAGACATGATGGAGAAATTCTCAAAGAGCAAATCTGCTACAGTTGTTCTTCCGTCAGATTTCAGAACGAGCGCATCAATGTTTGAGCAGATGCTTACTGCAGAAAATGTAAGAAGTGAAAACAATGAAGTTTAAAATGGTTCACGAAAACTATAATGTAACGGATATGGACAGA
>JAUNIQ010000016.1:0-19184 GCA_030535275.1 Bacillota bacterium
GACAAGATCAGAATCAATTGCATCTGTCCGGGTCCTACTATTACAGGAATGACTCAGGATAACGATGGTAATATCGTTCCTGCATTCCAGAAGGGTGGTCCGGTACTTTATCAGACATCAATCAGACAGATAGCAATGCCTAAGGAAATTGCTGACGCAGCACTTATCATTTGCTCAGATAAGGCAAGATATGTTGCTGGACTGACATATAACGTGGACGGTGGTATTGTAATCTAATTTATTGGATTGCTTATGGCCGTCGCGCCTCCATGAGCACGTTACACTGACAATTCATATGTAGCGTGCAAAAAAATAAAGGGATGGGAATTATCGAATTCCCGATAAAGATTCCTTGTAGGTAAGGCTCATACATGGAATCATGTATGAGCCTTTTATAAAAAGAAAGGAAAAAGAAAAATGAGCGATATTCCAAAGAAAGCAAAAGTAATGGTTACAGAACAGTACAATGAACCATTCGTATTGAAGGAAGTTGATATTCCAGAAGTAAAGGCAGGCGATATTCTTGTAAAGGTTCAGCTTGCAGGAACTTGTGGAACTGACATACACGAACACGCAGGACATCTGCCACCACATCTTGGAACAGCTCCATTTATCCAGGGGCATGAAACAATCGGAAAGATTGCAAAGCTTGGTGAAGGTGTTGTTCATGACGTTGCAGGAACGCCGGTAAAGGAAGGCGACAGAATTCTGTGGGCTCACCAGTTCTGTGGTGAGTGTTATGCGTGCAAGATTATGGCTGAACCGTACATGTGCGAGAAGCCACAGGGATATGGATTTGCAGCTCCTGAAAGACTGAGAGGCGGATTTGCAGAATACGAACTGGTTACAGCAGGAACTGACTTTGTAAGAATCCCTGACATCGTAACTGATGAGGCAGCAATCGGCGTAGGATGTGCATTCAGAACAGTAATCAATGCATTTGAAAAGCTGAACAAGCACGGCGGAATCATTGCCGGAGATAACGTTGTAGTACAGGGATGCGGTCCTGTTGGTCTTTATTCAGCACTGATGGCAGCAAACACTGCAGCATCAAAGGTAATCGTTGTTGGCTCACCTGCTACCAGACTGGAAGTTGCGAAGAAGTGGGGGGCAACCGATGTTATAAATATCGATGAGGTTACAGACGCTGCTGAAAGAGACAAGATGATCAAGGATATGACGGATGGCAGAGGCGCTGATGTCGTTATCGAATGCTCAGGCTTCGGCCCTGCATTTACTGAAGGCTGCAACATGCTGGCAAAGACAGGCACATACCTCATCGTGGGAATGACCGGTCCGGCTAAGGTTGAGTTCATGCCTAACATCTTCCTGAACAAGCAACTTACAATGATTGGAAGCGGTTCAGCAGATATCAGACATTTCTATAAGGCACTGAAGTTCATGGAATCTCATTGGGACAAGTATCCGTTTGAGTTAATCTGCTCCGGAACATATGCACTTGAAGATGCTTATGAAGCACTCGAAAACATGAAGGCCGGAAAGGAAATCAAGGCCTGCATCGATTGCAGAAACAGATAAACAGAAAATAATACCAAGACAGAAAAGGAGAAATAAAATGTTTGAAAGAACACCTAATAAAATGCTTGAAAAAATCAGAGCAGGAAAGCCTGCATATGGAATGCAGAGCTACATTCATACACCTGAACTATATGAAGTTGCAGGTTGGGCAGGTCTGGATTTTGCCATGATCGATATGGAACACTGCAGGCTGAATCACGAAAACATGGTTAACCTTATTCGTACATGCGAAATGGCAGGCATGACTCCACTGGTAAGAGTACCTGCAAATGAACCTATGCACATCAGATATGCACTGGAATCAGGAGCAAGAGCTGTTGTCGTTCCACATATCAAGTCAGGTGAGGACGTAAGAAAGGCTCAGGCAGCACTGAGATTTCCTCCAGAAGGAAGAGCAGGAATCTGCCCGGCAGTAAGATCAGCAAAGTATGCTCAGGCAACATGGGAAGAGTACATGAAGGAATCAAATAAGAACACTTCACTGATCGTTCTCTTCGAAGATGTTGAAGCAATCGAAAACGTTGATGAAATCCTTGCAGAGCTGGTACCAGGAAGAGATGGATACGGAATGGGCAATGCTGACATCGCTCACGCACTCTATACAGATGATTCCGAACCGGTTAACTGGAGACATCCTTACGTTGCAAAGGCAAATTCAATTGTAGTTCCAAAGGCAAAGGAAAGAGGTCTGTTCCAGCAGAACATGGCTTTCACACCGGATCTTGACGGAATCAGAGAATGCAGAGAAAGAGGTGCAGACTGCATCATGTTCCATCCTGATATTGATCTGTTCCAGAGAATCTGCGTAGGCCTTGCTGAAGCAGGAAAGGCTTTTGATAAGGAACTGGAAGATAAATAAACTTGAGAGGGTTTTGCATATGAAAAATCTTAAATTATATGTAATGAAGGTCGGAAGACTTGACATGCCCGACAAGGGTCATATGACTCCAGGAAGCGGAGTGGGCGAACCTATTTCAATGCCTGTTTACTGCTACCTGATTGATCACCCGAAGGGTCTGGTTCTTGTTGATACCGGTGTTCACAATGAGGGGCCGGCAACAGTGAATGAAGAAGACCTTGTTGTTAATCGAATTGCTGAAGCGGGATACAAGGCAGAGGACGTTAAGTATGTTGTAATGACACACATGCATGTAGACCACGCAGCATACATGACAGAATTCCCTAACGCCACATTTGTGGTAAGAAGGGAAGAACTCAAAGCAGCCTGGTGGCCTGAAGTTTGTGAAAAAGGCTACGTTTACGACGACTACAAAGAGACCAGAGGATATGATTATCTCCAGCCTGGAGATGATGAAGATTACGATCTGTTCCTCGATGGCTCAGTAGTACTTATTGATACTAAGGGACATACAAGAGGACACCAGTCAGTAGTAGTAACACTTGCTGATGGCAGCAAAACTGTACTCGCAGGAGACGCATCATCTCTCAGAGAAAACATGGATGAGATGATTCTGCCAGGTTATTGCTCAAACAGCTGGTTCGCGATGAGAAGTCTGGAAAAACTTAAACATATGGATAGAGAAGGATACACAATTCTATTCGGACACGATGTTGAGCAACAGAACACATTAAAGATTTCTCCCGATTATTACGAATAATCAGGGTAAAAGAAAACAGGTGTAATCATTGTTGCACCTGTTTTCTTACTCATTATCAGAACATGAAAGGAAAAACAGAGAATGGTAAGTACATATAATCAGTTGTGCCCGGTACTCTTTGGAACCGAAGCACTTGAACAACTTGGAGAAAAAGTTAAGGAATTTGGCGGAGAAACTGTTCTCTGCATTTATGACAAGGGCGTAGAACAGGCAGGCATTGCCGACAGAGCAATAAAGAATATTGAAGCGTCAGGAGCAAACGTTATTACATATGATGGTGTTCTTCCTGATGCACCAAAAGACGTAATACACGAAGCAGGAAAGCTTGCTGCTGATAATAACGTGAATGTAATCGTAGGGATAGGTGGCGGAAGCAGCCTGGATACAGCAAAAGCAGCCTCCATACTGGCAGAGAATCCAATGCCTATAAGCCAGTATTATCCGGCAAACGGTGGAGCTTTCAAGAGCGAAAGATGCAAGCTGATTCTTGTGCCGACAGCTTCGGGAACAGGCAGTGAAGTAACGATAATGAGTGTTATTCACGATGAAGATACAGACGCAAAGGAATTTGTATTAAGACCGGCAGATCTGGCAATTGTTGATCCGCAGTTAACAGTTACTGCCCCTCCGTCGGTAACAGCAGCTACCGGTCTTGATGCAATGTCCCACGCGATTGAGTCATATACAACAAACTGCGGAAACCCAAAGGCAGAAGTACTTTCACTTCACGCAATGAAGCTTATCGCAGAAAATCTGGAAAAGGCATATAAGGACGGAAATGATATTGATGCCAGGACAAATCTGAGCTTCGCAAGCAACCTTGCAGGTATGGCATTCAGTGATGCAAGTGTTCATTTTGGACATGCGGCAGCACATGAAATGGGAATAAAGTTCAACATGCCTCACGGCGTGGCTTGTGCGATTACACTTCCCGAGGTAATCACTTTCTCAGCAGGCATTATTCCGGAAAAGACAATCAAAATGGCAGAGGCTCTGGGAGTTACAGTACCGGAAGGCGCAAGTGGAGAAGAGGCCGGCGAGCTGGCAGCTGCAAAGGTTAGAGAGCTCATGAAAAAGGTTGGAATTAAATCTCTTGAAGAGCAGGGAATTTCAAAGGAAGAAGCTCTTGCATGCGCAGAGGGTGCAGTAACAAAGAACTGGTTCGTTATCTGCGCACTTAAGGAGATTACAGTTGATGTAATGAGCGATCTTATTGCTAAGATGTATGACAACTACAAATAAATACTATTTTGAAACATATATTAAGGAGAAAAACATGGCAGAGAAAGTAATAATGAGTGGTAATGAGGCAATAGCACGTGGCGCATACGAAGCCGGTGTTGGTTTTGCATCAGCTTACCCGGGAACACCAAGTACGGAAATACTTGAAAACCTTTCAAAGTACAAAAGCGTACATTCACAGTGGGCAAACAATGAGAAGGTTGCTGTTGAAATGGCGGCTGGAGCGCAGATTGGCGGTCTCAGAACACTGTCAGCCATGAAGCATGTAGGACTTAACGTGGCAGCAGACCCTATGATGACAGTTGCATATGAGGGCGTAAATGGCGGAATGGTTATTATTACGGCAGACGACCCCGGAATGCACAGCTCACAGAATGAACAGGATAATCGCCAGTATGCACAGCTGGGAAAACTGATCCTGATTGAGCCTTCAGATGCACAGGAATGTAAGGATTATCTGAAGATCGCATATGAACTTTCGGAGAGATTTGACCTGGTAGTTCTTTTCAGAGTTACCACAAGAGTATGCCATTCAAAGAGCATTGTTACTCTTGAAGAGCCCGTGCCTACAAAGGTTAATAAATACGAGAAGAATCTCGACAAATACGCAATGCTTCCACAGAACGCTATCAGAAGGCATGTGATAGTTGAAGAAAGCCTCAAGGCAGTTGAAGAATACGCAAACGACTGTGTACTGAACAGAGTTGAGTACAATGCCGACAAGAAGGTTGGTATTATCACAAGCGGAATTTCATATCAGCACGCAAGAGAAGTGTTTGGAGATACAGTGTCATATCTGAAACTTGGACTGACAAACCCAATGCCTTCAAAGCTGATCAGCGAGTTCTGCGAAAGCGTTGAAACTGTTCATGTAATAGAAGAAGGCGAGCCGTTCATTGAAAAAGCGGTTAAGATTCTGGGATACAAGTGTACCGGTAAGGACAAGATTACAATCCAGGGTGAACTGAATGCAGAAATCGTAAGAGCTGCGCTGACAGATATTCCTGAAAACGAAGGCTATGAGACTCATGCAAAGGCAGTCGACAGACCGCCGGTACTTTGCGCAGGATGTCCTCACAGAGGATTCTTCTATGCATTCACTAAGTTCAGAGACAAACTGGTTCCAATGGGAGACATAGGCTGTTATGCGCTGGGAGTTCAGACACCATTCTATGCAATGGACACAGGACTGTGCATGGGTGGCGGACACTCAATGACCATCGGTATGGCAAAGGCTCTGGCAGCTCAGGGAGACACGAGGAAGCCGATTGGATTCCTCGGGGATTCAACGTTCTTCCACAGCGGACTTACAAGCATGATAGATGCAATACATTGTCAGGCAAACGTAATTGAAGTAGTTCTTGACAACTCCATTACAGGAATGACAGGACATCAGCAGAATGCAGGAACAGAAGTCAGCCTCATGGGTGAACCGGTTCCAAAGATTGATGTTGTATCAATGGTAATGGCAACAGGCATTGACCCTGATAACGTTACTGTTGTTGATCCTCAGAACCTGGAGGAAATGGAGGCCGCATTAAAGAAGGCTATCGAAAATGACGGAACTCAGGTAATCATTACAAGAAGCCCATGTGCTCTCATCAAGAGTGTCATTAAGGCAAGAGGAAGTAGAAAATGTGTTATTGATGCAGACAAGTGCAAGGGCTGCAAGGCCTGCATGAAGATTGCCTGCCCATCATTGGCATTCAAGGATAAAAAAGCATATATCGCAGACCCTGCAAACTGTACAGGGTGCGGACTGTGCATGCAGATGTGTAAGTTTGATGCAATAGAAAAGGTGGGTGAATAATCATGACAACGAAAAACATCATTTTAGTTGGAGTTGGCGGACAGGGAACCATTCTGACAACAAAGATTTTATCAGCAGGACTCGTTCAGCTTGGATACGACGTAAAGATGAGTGAAATACATGGAATGAGCCAGAGAGGCGGAACAGTAACAACGCAGCTGAGATTTGGGGAAAAGGTATATGCTCCAAACATCGGAAAACACGAGGCTGAAATCATTATTTCATTTGAAAAGATGGAAGCATTAAGAGCTCTTCCTTATCTCAAAAAAGGCGGCGTAATCATTACCGACGAGAGAGAAATATTCTCAATGCCTGTTCTGACAGGAGAAGCGGAATATCCTTCAGACGCAATCGAAGTTCTCGAAAAGGTTGTTGGAAATGTTAAGACAGTAAAGGCTTCAGAAAAGGCACAGGAACTGGGCAATATCAAAGCACAGAACATCTGTCTTCTGGGAGCGCTTATTAAAGAATTGAAACTTGAAGGCATCGACTGGGTTGAACTGGTAAAGCAGAATGTTCCTGAAAAGGTTAGAGACATCAATGTAGCTGCATTCCAGGCAGGCTACGACATGGTATAGTTGGAGGGTTAAATATGAAACTGAAATCATATGATGACCTTCTTGCCAAGGTAAAAGAATCACCGAAGCTCAGTACGGTAGCTGTGGCTGGTGCGGCTGACGAACATGTTATTGAAGCCGTAATTGATGCAGAGAAGCTGGGAATAACCAGACCTGTATTTATTGGAGATGTTGAAAAGATAAAGGCAATTCTTAAGGAGTACGACGTCCCTGCAGATGAATATCTCATAGTTGCAGCTGATACTCCGGAGGAATGTGGAGAACGAGCAGTAGAGCTGGTTAAAGAGGGAAAAGCTGATTACATCATGAAAGGTATGGTGGAGACTAAGGACGTGCTTAAGCCGCTTGTAAAAAAGGAAAATGGTCTTCACACCGGCAGAACAATTTCTCATGTTGTAATTGATGAGATCAAGGCTTTTGGACAGCTTATCGTAATGACAGATGGCGGAATGGTGCCATATCCAACTCTTGAAAACAAGAGAGATATCATTATCAATGCCGTTGAAACGCTTAAGAAGCTTGGGTATGAGAGACCATCAGCAGCAGTGCTCTGCGCAGTTGAAAAGGTTAATCCGAAAATGGTGGAAACTACTGATGCTGCAGCCCTGGTTGAAATGGCAAAGAACGGTGAAATTAAGGACTGTGATGTAGTTGGACCTATCTCATTTGATCTGGCTTCATCTGCGGAAATTGCGAAGATAAAGAATTACGACTGCGAATTCTGCGGGAATTTTGACATTTATGTAGTTCCTAACATGGTTGCAGGAAACCTTTTGAACAAGGGAATGCTTTTTGCCGGTAACGGAAAAATGGCGGGCATTATTGTAGGAGCCAAGGTTCCTGTGGTTATGACCTCAAGAGGCTCATCTGCCGACGAGAAATTTACATCGCTGGCACTTGCCGCACTTGTTTCACAATAGGAGGAAACAGATGAAAAAATTACTGATTATCAACCCGGGATCCACATCGACAAAGATTGCTGTTTTTGAAGATGACAAATGCAAATGGACTGAAAGTATCGGCCATTCCACGGAAGAGCTCGCTCCATTTAACTGCGTGTACGACCAGCTCGTTTTCAGAACTGAGCTTGTCAAGAAAACAGTAGAAGAACACGGCGATAGCATGGATTCTTTCGCGGCAATCATGTCTCGTGGCGGAAACCTTCCACCTGTAAGCGCGGGTGCATACGAGGTAACCGATTTCATGACCGATTGCCTGCAATATAGAGCAAGGGACCAGCACGCTTCTAACGTGGGAGCGGGAATTGCACTGGCACTGGCAAAGCAGGTTGGAATTAAAGCGTATATATATGATGCGGTTGCTGTTGATGAAATGGATGAAATCAACAAGATTACAGGACTGAAAGGCATGAGATGGCCGGCAAGAGGCCACAATCTGAATACCAGAGCGGCTGCGCTGAAATACTGTGAAAACCATGGCCTGGATTACAGAGATGTAAACCTCATCGTAGTCCACCTTGGAGGCGGAATCTCAATCAACCTTCACAGCAAGGGACACATAGCTGATTTCATATCAGACTGTGCCGGACCAATTTGCCCTGAAAGAGCAGGCGGGCTTCCTACATATGATGTGGTAAAGCTCTGCTATAGCGGCGAATTCACATATGATGAAATGATGAAGCATCTGCAGAGAAAAGGTGGGATGATCTCATATTTTGGAACAGCTGATATGCGTGAAATTGAGAAAAGATATAACGATGGCGATGAGGAAGTTAAACTGGTATATGAAGCCATGACACTTTCTATTGCAAAAAATATCGCAAAATTATTCCCTGATGTATACGGTAAAGTTGACTGCATAATACTCACCGGAGGCATTGCAAATTCAGAGATGTTTGTTGAACAAATCGTATCCAGAATTTCGTATCTGGCGCCGATAGAAATAATCCCGGGAGAAAATGAAATGCAGGCTCTTGCTGAAGGAGCATTAAGAGTTCTGAATGGAAAAGAAAAGGCAAAGATACTGACGCCTGAAGACGATGTGTAAGCTTTAATATAGCGGAGGACAGGATGCTGAATAAAAGAATAATACCACTTATAACGGGCCTTCTGGTTTATTTGATGATCGGATTAATATATGGATGGTCGATTTTTGTGGCTCCGCTTGAGGCAGAGTTTGGATGGAACAGGACGGAAACGTCAGCAACATTCACAATATCAATGATTTTTTTCTGCATTGGCGGAATATTAAGTGGAGTTCTTGTAAAAAAGAGAAGTCCGAGAACAATTCTCATTCTGGCAGCTGTTTGCCTTTGCATAGGATTTATATGTGCATCAAGGGTAAACACAATAACGGGACTGTTCATTTCGTATGGGGTCCTGTGTGGTACGGGAGTTGGCCTGGCTTACAATATCAATATCAGTACTGTCTTAAAGTGGTATCCTGACAAAACGGGACTGGTATCAGGATTACTGCTTATGTGCTTTGGATGCGGAGGCATGGTGCTTGGTTCAATAGCCTCCGCACTGATACAGCTCATGGGCTGGAGAACTACATTTGTGGTTCTGGGCGTCATCTTTGCCGCAATTATTCTTGCCGGCTCAATTACAATCAAGAACCCGCAAGATGATATGGTTCTTCCGGAACCAAAAACAAAAAACAAAAAATATAGTGAAAAAGGTGTCGAAATGAATGCATTCCAGATGATAAGGAGACCTGCATTCTGGCTTCATTTCATCTGGAGTATAATTCTTTCGGCGGCCGGACTTTCTGTAATAGGGCACGCATCTGTATGTGCTCAGGAACTTGGCGCATCAGTGGCGGTTGCAACGATAATTACAGGTACAATATCCATATGTAATGGGCTTGGAAGGATAGCAATCGGTTTAATATTTGATAGATACGGTCGTAAGCCCAGCGTAAGAATCTCAACTATGGTAATGATAATTGCTTTTATACTACTGGTTGGCTCGATTTTCTTCAAGTCTCTTGCCCTGTTTGTCGTTGCAACCGTAATTCTGGGATTGGCGTTTGGAACAATACCACCAATCAATTCAGCTTTCACAAATCTATTTTACGGAGAAAAGAATTATGCTCTGAATTTTAGTTTTATGAACAGCAGTTTGATTCCGGCATCACTACTGGGACCTCTTGTTGCAGGGGCTGTAAAAACTGCAACAGGATCATACATGATTGTATTTGTAATGCTGCTTGCACTTGCAGTTTGCTCATCGCTGCTGCAGGTGATGATAAAAAGACCTTAAATCATAATAATACATAATAACTCACTGTAAAAAAGGCAGTTCGCCAAATAGAACTGCCTTTTTTATTTACGGTTTTCCTACATTAATATATAATGAAAGATAATGGAAATGCGATTACAGAAATAGAATAAAATGTGTTTAATAAGGAGATACGTTTGACATGGAAGAGAATTTTGCAATAAAGAAAGAAAACTATCTGGACGCTGAAGCGGTTACTAAGAAGCTGGATGAACTGAAGAACGCTCCAATCTATTCAATCAGACCTGAGAAGCTGGCTGAATATGAGCAGGAATATTTTGAGAAGAAGTGCAGCAGGTCAAAGGAAATGACGGACATGGCAGGAGCAATCATTCCTGGCGGAGTGCAGCACAACCTGGCATTTAATCATCCTTTCCCGATTGCAATTGAGAAGGCAGAAGGCTGCAGGCTCCGGGACGTTGACGGAAATGAGTACTACGACTTCCTGCAGGCAGGCGGCCCGACGGTTCTGGGAAGCAATCCGCCGGAGGTTCGCGAGAAGGTAATCGAACTGCTGAACACATGCGGACCGTCAACGGGACTTTTCCATGAATATGAATTCAAGCTGGCTAAGAAGATATGCGACTGTGTGCCTTCAGTGCAGATGTTCAGAATGCTCACATCGGGAACTGAGTCCTGCATGGGCGCAATCAGAATCGCACGTCTGGCAACAGGTCATAAGCACATTCTGAAGATGGGTGGAGCGTACCACGGATGGAGTGATCAGATGGCATACGGAATCAGAATTCCGGGATCAAAGTTCACTCAGGCAAAGGGCGTTCCGATGTCAGTAATGGCAATGACACATGAGTTCTTCCCAAACGATCTGAACGATCTGGAAAGACAGCTTAAGAAATACAAACTCCAGGGCGGAACCGCCGCAGTATTCATTGAGCCAATCGGCCCTGAAAGCGGAACCAGACCTGTAGATTACGACTTCCCTAAGGGATGTCTGGAACTGGCTCACAAGTACGGAGCACTCCTTATCTGTGACGAAGTAGTATCCGGATTCAGAATCGGCATGAGTGGAGCCCAGGGCTTCTACGGAATCGAACCTGATCTGACAATCTTCGGAAAGGTTGTAGCAGGCGGATATCCGGGAGCCGGCGGAATCGGCGGCAAGGCAGAATACATGAAGTACCTGTCAGCAGGAATCAGCGGCGAGGCCAAGCATCCTAAGGCTCTCGTAGGCGGAACTCTGGCGGCAGCACCAATCAGCTGCGTTGCAGGATATCACATGCTCTGCCAGCTGGAGGAGCAGCACGCAATTCCTCGCGCAGGAAGATTCGGAGACAGACTCATTGAAGGAGTTAACAGGATTATAGACAAGTACGATCTGCCGTTTGTAGCATTCAATCAGGGCTCAGTATGCCACGTTGATACAACAGGAACAATGCACTTCGCAATTGACTGGAGCAAGCCTTGGACAATTCCGGCAGTGCTCGATGCAACAACAGTGCGCAAGCAGGAAATGGAACACATCGGTGCAGCTTATACTGCAGAAGGCTTCATTACACTGGCAGGCAACAGACTCTACACAAGTGCAGCCTATGAAGATGCATTAATCGACGATGTTATCGAAAGATTCGACAGAGTATTCGCAGAGTGCGAAGAGATAGGATAATCATTTCTCAGGAGACGGACATGGATAAAAAATTAGCAAAAGAACTGGTTATTAAAGCCGGCAGGGAAATCGCAGCAGAGGGACTCATCGCCAGAACATGGGGAAACATCTCATGCAGAACAGATGAAAATCATTTTGTGATTTCCGCCAGCGGCAAAGAATACGAAACTCTCACAGAGGATGAAGTAATTGAACTTGAACTGGAATCTCTGGCCTACGAAGGTGATATAGCACCGTCCTCAGAGAAGAAGGTCCACAAGGAAATATACAAGCTGAAGGAAGATGCGGGGTTCATCATTCACACGCACCAGCACAACGCTTCGGCTGTAAGTGCAATGGGACAGTACCGCATCAAGCTGGACAGGGATTACGAAGGCCTGGGCAATTTCATTCTTTGCTCAGAGTACGGACTCCCAAGCACCTCAAAGGTTTCCGACAAGGTTGCGGAAGCAATTCATGACACCATCGGCAAGGCTGTTATCATGAGCAACCACGGCGCCGTTGTATACGGCAGAGATTATGACGAGGCACTGCAGGTCGCAAAGAACCTGGAGGAGGCCTGCGGAAATTATCTGAAGGATATCGGCGTTGACCCCTGGGACGGCGAGGAGGAGCACTTCAAAGAAAAGTGGAACACCAGCCCGGTAGTCATGAAATACATCAGCGTCAGAAGCGAGATGCCTGCATACCTTGACGACTTCGCTCAGATGGTTGGACCGACTCTCAAGGTTATTGACGATGACGAAGAAGCAATCGCAAAGGCAGAACAGCAGAACCGGCCGATACTCGTCAGAGGACGCGGCGCGATGTGCAATGCGGCAAGCGAAAGCGACGCCGTTGCCATCAGCATGATCATAGAGAAGAACGCCCGTGCCGCACTGGCAAGTCTGGGCGTGCGATCAATCGGCAGATACGAAGCAATGTTCATGAGACAGGTTTACCTGCAGAAATATTCAAAGCTGAAGGGTTAAGAAATGTATGTAATTGCGTACGACGTAGGAACAACAGGACTGAAGAGCTGCCTCTTCGAGATAAGCAAAGGCAAGCCAATAAAACTCATAGCCGGAGAGATGGGAGAGTACGACCTGTACATCCTGGAAAACGGCGGAGTTGAACAGGACCCTCTTCAGTGGTGGGGAGCTATGTGCGACACAACCCACGCAATTCTGGAAAAGACCGGAGTGACCCCGGAGGAAATAAAGGGTATCTCTTTCTGTGCGCAGATGCAGGCAGTGGTACTCGTTGACAGGGACTGCAATCCTGTAATGAACGCCATGAGCTACATGGATAACAGAAGCGTGGAGCAGATGAAAAAGGGCATTCAGACAGGCGTAAAGGTCGAAGGAATGAATGTGGTCAAACTGCTCAGATCACTTCAGCTGACAGGCGCTGTTTCAGCAAGCGTCAAGGATCCTGTCTGGAAATACAGATGGGTTGCAGACAACGACCCGGCTGCTTTTGCACGTGTGTACAAGTGGCTCGACGTGAAAGACTTCCTGGTTGCGAAGGCCTGCGGACGTTTTGCCATGTCCAGAGACAGCGCATTTGCTACGCTGCTCTATGATACGAGAGAAGGCCAGAAGAAGTTCAGCAGGGAGCTGTGCGACATGATGGACGTTAACATGGACCATCTGCCGGAGATAGTGATGAGCACCGACAGAGTCGGCGGCATTACGGAGAAGTCGGCTGCTGAACTGGGACTGTGCGAAGGGACACCGGTGTTCTCCGGTGGCGGCGATGCATCGCTAATAGGCGTTGGAGCAGGCGCGGTAAGGCTCGGCGATACTCACGTGTATATCGGAACTTCAGGCTGGGTTACTACAGTAATAGATAAGCAGAAGCTGGATGTGGGCTCGATGATCGCATCGAGCGTGGGAGTTGACCCTGACAGCTTCAACTGTTTTGCTGAACTCGAGACGGCAGGCAAGTGTTTCGAGTGGGCGAAGAAGCACATCATGATGGATGACATAGAGCTCTTCAGCGAAACGAAATATAATGTTGATATTGAAACCAAGCAGCTCAATGCATATGAATATATCATGCGAAAGGTAGCGGATATTCCGCCGGGATCAAACGGTGTAATGTTTACTCCGTGGCTCCACGGCAACCGCTGTCCTTTCGAGGATCCGAATGCACGGGGAATGTTCTTCGGAATCGGAATCGAGACCACCTCCGCAGACATGTACCACGCAGTTGTTGAAGGCGTGTGCTTCCATCTGAAGTGGCAGATGGAGGCAATGAGTAAGCTCATTAAACCGTCTGATGCGGTAAGGTTCGCAGGCGGTGGAGCCATTCAGGATCAGACATGTCAGATTCTCGCCAATGTGCTGAACAAGAAGATCGAGGTTGTTAAACAGCCTCAGAACACAGGCGCAGTTGGGGCAGCGGCAATGATCGGAATAGGTCTGGGAGAAATAGAATCCGTGACTGCCATTCGTGATCTGGTTGAGGTTGAGAGAAGCTTCAACCCTGATCCGGAAGCTGCTGCCGAATACAAAAAGCTCTTTGAATTATTCAAGGAACTGTACAAGGACAATAAGCAGAACTTCAAAACTCTGCATAATTTATAAGTTATAGGAGAATACGATGAAACACGAAAACGTATCCAGGTATCGCTGGGTGATACTGATAACCACAATGCCTATTATAGTGGCAACGGAAATGATGTGGTTATCATTCTCACCGATAGCCAGCGTAATTGCAGAGCATTATAACGTAAGCACTGCAGCTGTTGACCTTCTGGCCACAAGCTACATGCTCATGTTCATAGTATTTGCGATTCCATCATCCTTCGTAATTGACAAGTTCGGATTCAGAAGATCCCTGCTTATCGGTGCAACACTGACAGGAGTGTTTGGCCTCACCAGAGCTATCTTCGCAGGAAGCTTCACACTGGTAATAATCTCACAATTCCTTATTGCCATTGGACAGCCGTTCCTTCTGAACATAACAACAAAGGCTGCAGCCAACTGGTTCCCGTTCGAGGAACGTGCAACTGCTGACGGGCTTCTCACCATGGCTCAATATCTGGGATTCACTATCCCGATGGTTCTGTCACCGATTCTGGTGGATGCTGTGGGAGTACAATCCATGCTGTTTGTTTTTGCAGTAATAGGCGTAATCGCTGCACTGCTCGTAATAATATTTGTTCGCGAAAAACCTGCAGTACCGCCTCCGGGACCTAAGTATGAAAACGTGGATTTCAGCATGAAGACATACGGCAACCTGTTCAGGAACAAGGCGTACGTTCTGGCACTGGCAATCACATTCATTTCACTTGGAGCATTCAACGCGATTCTGACACTTATAGAATCCATACTGCTGCCTCGCGGAATCACACCGGATGAAGCGGGTCTGATTGGAGCGGCTTTCGTAGTTGCAGGAGTAATAGGAGCAGTAGTGCTTCCGATTGTTTCAGACCATATTAAAGTCAGAAAAAAGATTATCCTTATCGCAATGTGTCTGCTGGTTCCCCTCTACCTGGGACTGGCACTGATGGCAAGCTTTATTCCTCTCATGATTATTGCAGCCATTGCAGGCTTCTCAATCATGGGCGCAGGTCCGATTCTGTTCCAGCACGCATCGGAAGTTGCCTACCCTGCGCAGGAAGGAACATCACTGGGACTTATATACATGATGGGCCAGATTTCGGGAGCGCTCTTCGTTCTCATATTTGAAATGGTTAACGCATCAACAGGCAGCCCTGTGGCACCGATGATTGGTCTGGTTATTCTCACTGCAATTGAAATTCCTATGGTTCTCGCCATGAAGGAATCCAAACTGGTGCAACAGGCAAAAGCAGAAAAATGATGTAAAACTCCGGCATCTGGAGTATAATAGAACAGTCAAAAATCGCGGCGCTGCCGCAAAGCCAGAAAGGAAAGAAACAAATGGCAGATGTATTAGAAATGACAAACTTTATTCACGATATTATTGACAAGGACCTTGAAACCAAGAAGTATGGGGACCAGGATATCCTGACACGTTTTCCTCCTGAACCGAACGGCTACCTTCACATAGGTCACGCCAAGTCAATATGCCTGAACTTCATGACAGCTCAGAAGTATCACGGCGCATGTAACCTGCGTTACGATGATACAAATCCTGTCAAGGAAGATGTGGAATACATAGATTCAATTGAAGCCGATGTAAGATGGCTGGGATTCGAATGGAAGGACAGACTCTGGGCATCAGACTATTTCGATGAAATGTATGACTGCGCAGTTACTCTGATTAAGAAGGGCAAGGCCTTCGTATGCGATTTCAACGCAGACCAGATTCGTGAAAACCGCGGAACTCTCACAGAGCCGGGAAAGGAATCACCATACAGAAACAGAAGCGTTGAAGAAAACCTGAAGCTCTTTGAAGAGATGAAGGCCGGCAAGTACGCCGACGGTGAAAAGGTGCTCCGTGCCAAGATTGACATGGCATCCCCTAACATCAACATGCGTGACCCTGTTATCTACAGAATCGCTCATGCAACTCACCACAACACCGGAGACAAGTGGTGCATCTATCCGATGTACGACTTCGCTCATCCGATTGAGGACGCAATCGAGGGAATCACTCACTCAATCTGCACACTGGAATTCGAAGACCACAGACCTCTTTATGACTGGGTACTTCAGGAAATCGGAAAGTGGCCGACACCTCCGCAGCAGATCGAATTCGCCCGCCTGAACATCACCAACACAATCATGTCCAAGCGTTACCTGAAGGCACTGGTTGATGACGGTTCAGTTGAAGGCTGGGACGACCCTCGTATGCCGACCATCGCAGGCATCAGACGCCGCGGTTACACTCCTGAAGCTGTTCGTGATTTCTGCGAACGCATAGGAGTTGCAAAGGCAAACTCAACTGTCGATGTTGCACAGCTTGAAGCCTGCGTTCGTGACGACCTGAAGCTGAAGGTTGAGAACAGAAACGTTGTAGAAAATCCTATTAAGGTTATCATAACAAATTATCCTGAAGGCCAGACCGAAGAAATGGCAATCGAGAACAACCGTGAAGTTCCTGAAATGGGAGACAGAATGGTTCCGTTCAGCCGCGAGCTCTGGGTTGATGGAGATGACTTCATGGAAGTGCCTGCTAAGAAGTATTTCAGACTATTCCCTGGCAACGAAGTTCGTTTCAAGGGCGCATACTTCCTCACATGCAACGAAGTGGTTAAGAACGATGCAGGTGAAGTCGTTGAACTGCACTGCACATATGACCCTGACACAAAGAGTGGCACAGAAGGCGCCAACAGAAAGGTTAAGGGAACAATCCACTGGGTTGATGCAGCAACGGCCGTGAAGATCCGCATCAGAAACTATGACTACCTGATGCTTGAAAATGAAGAAACCGGCGAAATGGAACTGAACCCTGATTCACTGGTTGAATCCTGGGGCTACGCTGAACCGCTTCTCGGAGAGGCCAAGCCGGGCGAACGCTTCCAGTTCTTCCGCAAGGGCTATTACATCTGCGATGAACTGAGCACAGACGATGAGAAGGTGTTCAACAAGATCGTTGGACTGAAGTCGTCGTTCAAGGTAAAGAAATAGTTCGTAACGGTTCTAAGCTCAACTTCGTTTCACTAAGAACCGACGTTTCGGAGGTCAGCTCCACAACCGTTCCGAACATTACATTACAATAAAATACGACAGTTCGAGACCCATCCTGTCGTTAAACAAAACTAGGAGTAAGTTAATGATTAATGAAGTTTTACTGATGGCGTCTATAGTTGTACTATATGGCGCCGTCGTCTTTATCTACAAGGTGTTTGATAAAGAGGGGCTCTTCGCATGGATGGCCCTGGCAACGGTTATAGCAAACATAGAAGTACTGCGAGTGGTTAATGCCTTCGGCATTGAGCAGACACTGGGGAATGTCCTCTTCGCCAGCACATTCCTGGCGACGCAGATACTGAACGAAAATGAAGGACAGAAGACCGCAAGGAAGGCGGCGTGGCTGGGCATCACGGCCGGGCTTGCCTTTGCAGTAATTTCCCAGGGCTGGCTGTTATACGAACCGAGCGGAAGCGACTGGGCGGGCGATGCCTTCAGCACCATCTTCTCGATTACACCGAGAATCGTCGGCGTCAGCGTGGCGGTCTATGCCATCTGCCAGCACCTGGACGTGTGGCTTTTCGCCCGCATCAAGAAGCTGACCGAGAAACGCTACGGGGACAGCGGCAAGCACCTCTGGTTCCGAAACAATCTGGCGACGCTGATCACTCAGATTGTCAACACGGTGCTCTACAACTTCGGAGCTTTCGCGGGCATCTACAGCTGGCACACGCTGCTGAGCATCTGCCTGGGCAGTTATTTGGTGTTTATCGTAACCAGCCTGTGCGATACGCCGGCCCTGTACATTTGTCGCAGGATGAAAAGGGTGAACGGGAATTGAGTTTCGGATAACAACTACGCAAAACAATCATAGAGATCTTTTACCCGAATCAATATAAATAGGAGGTAGGATACAAGTGTCTGAACGAACTATCGCTACTAATGCAAAAGCAAGAACAAGTGAATTTAAGCTGCCGGAACTGCTCGCGCCTGTTGGGGGACGTGAGCAGCTGGTGGCTGCTGTTAATAATGGAGCTGACGCTGTATACATGGGCGGCTCCCTTTTTAATGCGCGAATGAAGGCCGTGAATTTCAGCGACTTGAAGGGCGCAATCGACTATGCCCACAGCTGGGGCGTGAAGGTATACATTACCCTGAACACGCTCATCAAAGACGCAGAACTTCCGAAGGCTTTTGAGTACGCCTGCAGCCTCTATGAGATGGGTGCCGATGCGGTCATCCTTCAGGACATGGGCCTGGCAAGACTCATACATAAATACCTGCCGGATTTTCCGATGCACCTTTCAACCCAGGGTACTGTTTATAACAGGAGCGGTGTTGAGATGGCAGCCGAAATGGGATTCAGCAGAATCGTGCCGGCAAGAGAATGCACAATGGACGAAATCAGCACAATGTGCGAGGCAGAGCCTGAGATAGAAGTCTTCGTTCACGGAGCGCTTTGCATGTGCTATTCGGGGCAGTGCCAGATGAGCAGGATGCTTGGAGGAGGCAGCGCCAGAAGCGGCAACAGGGGACTGTGCGCGCAGCCATGCAGACTGCAGTACAAGGATGATAAGGGAAGAGTGAGCTATGCTCTCAGCCCTAAGGATATTTGCACGCTGGATGATCTGCCGGCACTGTGCGAGGCGGGCGTGGATTCATTCAAAATTGAGGGCCGGCTCAAGTCGGCAGAGTATGTTGCAGTTGTAACAGAAATCTATAGAAAATATCTCGACAAATTCGGGGCGCTTCGCGCCCGGGGCGAGGACATTAACTCTTTCGAAATCGCCCCGAAAGACCGCAGAAAGCTTCTCCAGATTTTCAACCGCGGCGGATTTACAGAAGGCTATCTTCACGGCAATCCGGGAGCAGAAATTCTGTCAGGTCACAGTCCGAAAAATCAGGGGATTCCTGTGGGAAAAGTGACGGCAATTACACCGGTAAAAACAGGCAGAAATGCAGACGATAAAAACAGATGGCTTGC
>JAUNIQ010000016.1:19194-21274 GCA_030535275.1 Bacillota bacterium
TGGAGTGGAACTTGAGCAGTGCGGAAATGTGGTCACATACCTGGCGGAAATGGGGAAAGATATTTTGCGAATCGGCGACCTGAAAACCGACAGAAGCAGCAGAATAAATGTCGGCGAAACCGTGTACAAAGTCACAGATAAAAAGCTCTGCGAAGAAGCGCTGAAACAGGTGAATGCCCGCAAGACAAAAGCAGACATGGTCTTCACCGGAAACATAGGAGAATGTGCAGAACTGCAGTTCATGGTGGACGGAAAAATCTTTGTTGCCAGATCAGAAAATCCAATAGAAATGGCCATGAAAAAGCCGGCAGATCCGGAGCGAATAAAGGAACAGTTATCACGCCTAGGCGATACGCCTTTTGAGGCCGGAAAAGTCCATATAAGAGCCGATGAGAACGCGATGATTCCAGTATCCCTTATAAACAGTTTAAGACGTCAGACAGCAGATATGGCCCTCTCAGGCAGGCAGTGGTCACGAGAGGAAGTGGCACAGGACATTATTGCAAAAGCAATAAAAGAAACGGCAGATACGGGAGCCGAAAAAGACTTTGATGACCTGACATTTGCTGAGGGAAAAGTGCTGGTTCCGTTGGAAGTTTTCATGGAAAAAAGCACGAAAAAAGACGACAAAAAACCACAGGAAAAACTGGAAGAAATTCCTTACATTCTGAACGTAACAAAAGGCAATCTGGACGCCTACATTGAAGAGTATTTTGATGAGATAAAAGGGACAGTAAAACACTGCGGAATCGTCATAGGAAATCTGGGTTGGATCAGAGAGTTTCAGAAGGCCGGAGTTAAGACCTATGGCGACTATGGACTCAACGTTTACAACAGGCAGGCAGTGAAAGCATTTGCAGAAAAGGGAGTGGATGTTCTTGAGTGGTCAGATGAGCTTTCAACGAGAATCTGCAGGCGTGAGCCGGAGTGCATGCAGTGGCCGTCGCTGATGATAACAGAACACCCTCTCGACAGCGATTATTTAATCGATCGAAAGGGTGTTAAACACGATGTTATGAAATGGTATTCAGGAGACAAGTTCCTGATATTTTAAAGGCCTCTTTACGAGGCCTTTTTCATTACATTTCGTTGGCATTCTTAACCATGAGAACTCCCAGGAACAGGATGATGATTGCTGTGATTCCTTTCCAGGATGACAGGCCTGCATTAGGATCTGAAAAAGCCAGCAGAAAAAGGATTACAGCAACGAAAATCATTCCAATGCCTCCGGCAACGAATCTTGGATCTCTGTGGTGTCCGTTATTCTTGAATGACATATATTAAACCTCCATATAATCTATCTTCTTTTTAATACTAGTGTATCCTATCATACGAGGTTAAAGATGACAAGCATTAAAAAAGGCGGTTCACCGGTGAACCGCCTTTTATGGTGTATACGTATACTAAAAGTCTGTTTGTTTAACCGAAGTAATCGATTAAGCTTCAGCTGCTTCAGCAGCAGCCTTCTTGTCAGCTTCTCTCTGTTCGAGAACCTTCTGATATTCTTCTTCAGTCATTTCAGGCATGAACAGTCCAGTTACGCCGTAGAACATTGAGATCAGTGGGTTGATCCAGTTCAGGATAGCGAATGGAATATAAGCACTGTTTACGCCGAGGAATGATCTCATTGTAGCACCGCAAGTGTTCCAAGGGAAGAAGTTTGAAGTGATTGTACCGGAGTCTTCCAGACATCTTGACAGGTTCTTTGGAGCCAGTCTTCTGTCTTCGAATGCTTCCTTGTACATTCTTCCTGGCAGGATGATTGACAGGTACTGGTCACAGCAGATAGCGTTTACGAATACGCATGACAGTTCTGTGATGATTACCAGTCCGCCTCTAGTTCCTCTAGCCAGCTTCAGAAGAGCTTCAGCCAGGTTACCCATGATACCAGTTACGTCTACGATACCACCGAAGCACATAGCCAGCATAATCAGGGAAATAGTCCACATCATTGACTGGAGGCCGCCGCCTGTAAGCAGGTCAGCCAGCTTTTCAGCAATCAGTGGATCCATGTTAGGGTCAACGTCCATTGGGTCCTTCTTAGGAAGTTCCTCAACACCGTAGTTCAGGATGTAGCCAA
>JAUNIQ010000017.1 GCA_030535275.1 Bacillota bacterium
CGAACCTATCATGAGCACATTCTGCTTGCTCAGATTAATTGAATACTGCTCCTGAATCTGACTGTCAGTATCATCAAATATACCAATGTCCGCAATGATGTCTGAACCGCTTCTATGCGCTGCGAGTCCTTCAGGGAAATCAATAACATGCTCCAGTGAAGGAAGACAAATGTCTGGAAGCTTCGGCATATTCAGGCCTTCGAAGTAATCGTGTACGTAGTCTACTATTGCCGTAAGCTGAGTGGTATTATCCCCGTCTGCGACCTGATTCTTCTGTGCGAAAACAGGCGTACGCTTTCCACTGTCGCTCAGGCTGAAAATCTTAAACTCACGCAGACCCATGGTTGCTTCCTTTTCAGGAGCTCCACTGTATGCCGACTGGAACAGCTCGAAAATCTCATTGTTTCCAACCTGCAGGTATGCACGTCCCGGTTCCTTGATTTCTGCAGCCAGTGGCGATTTGAGCACTTCCTTACTGTCTTCTGTTGTCTGAACCTTGAGACAGAGCTTGAACCTGGAGTTACTCCAGATCTGTTCATCAACCTGGCCTGCAGGCTTCTGTGTTGCAAGTATGAGATGAACGCCAAGGCTTCGACCGATACGGGCTGCGGAAATCAGTTCCTTCATGAATTCCGGCTGATCCGCCTTAAGTTCAGCAAATTCATCTACAATGATAATCAGGTGAGGCAGTGGATTTCTAACTTCGCCTTCCTTGTATTTCTTAATGTATTTATCAATGTGGTTTACACCGGCTTCGCTGAAATATTCCTGTCTCTTTCTAAGTTCTGCCTTTATTGATTTCAGTGATCTTTCAATTTCACGCCCGTCAATATTTGTAATGGTTCCCATCATGTGTGGAAGTCCATCAAATTGGTTAGCCATGCCACCGCCCTTGAAGTCGATTATTACAAATCCAACTTCATAAGGGTGGAACAGTGTTGCCATGGCAAGTACATATGTCTGCAGTATTTCAGATTTACCGGAACCGGTAGTACCTGCTACCAGACCATGAGGTCCATGGAATTTATCGTGCAGGTCAAGCTCTACAACCCTGTTTGTTGAAACTCCTATTGGTGCTGCCATTGACTTGTATACCATTGAATTATTCCATCTTTCTTCAAGATTGATGTCGTCAACAGCAATAATATTCATAAGTTCAAAGAGCGAAATGTTCTTGGTAAGTGAAGATTCAAGAGAAACTTCTTCTGTATACAGTGGGGTAAGCAGATCTACTATTGCCTTTGCAGTTCTGTCATCAACTGTTCTATAAGTGAACTCGCTGCTGCTCTGTCCATCGGACATGCTTATGAGCTTGGCCGAGTTTTCTTCTCCGATTTCAATAATCGTATTGCATCCCTGGGAAAGGCTATATCTGTTCTGACCGAAGAACAGGAAGGTTACTCCCAGCTCGGCTGCACATGAAACAAATCTTGAAACCGGGTGTTTGTTGAATCCGTATTCGTCATAAACAAAGACTACGAGATGTTCACGCTTTTCCTCGGCTTCCTGACGTTCTGTCATTTCCTTGAGAAGATACTCGAATATAGCCGTCCTGCCTTCCTCGTCGCAGACAATATTTCTTGTGCCCTCGCTTTGATTGTAAACATGCGGAAGTGTTCTCAGCCATCTGATTCTGTTCCTGTGTTCTTCTGCTGCAATGAAGACCATCTTAAGATCCTTCTGGTAGTGTCTGGCTGCCAGATCTATTACGATATTCTTGAGCAAGTCAAATCTTGCCTGTTCAGGTCCTGTTATTCCGAGAGCATTAATCGCCTTCAGGTCACATGTAACAGGCGCGTTTTCAATATCTCTGAATTCCTTTGATAAGGTTTCAGGCATTCCCTGAAGTTCATCTTCAACTTCCAGAACCTCCTGTTTCTTGTAGTTGATTATTTTACCTGCAGTTCTGCTTCCGGTTCCCAGTCTTACGCACATGAAATCAGCATCTGCAGGAGTTCTGTCAAAGAGATCAGGAGAGAATTCTCTGAAAAGGCTTTCCTCCTTTTCACTTGAAATATATGTTCCTTCCAGTATTTCCTTCTCTTCTTCTCTTAAGTCCTTTATCTCCTCACGCTTTCGTTCTATATAATTCGTATACTTTTCCTGCCTGTCAGCAATGCTTTTCTTGTAATCCTTGTTGGTTTCTCTGACACTCATTATTGCCGTAATAACAGCCATAACACCGGAAATAGCAGAACAGATTACCATATATCCTCCAATGCAGGCCATGGCAGCTGATGCCGCAAACATTCCAAGTGAAGGCATGAGTCTCATAAGCAGGTTGTTCTTCGGCTTTTCCATCTTTGAAGGTGGATCCAGAATCTGTATTGGTGTTTCGTCAATCGCTTTCTTTAACCTGGTGCTTCTTCGAATTGCCGGATAATAGTCTGGCATATAGGAATCCACATGCGGAAGCTCTGTCCTGAGCCCCGTGCGTTTTTCCGTCCAGAGTTTTCCGTTCTTATAATAGAAGAAGAAATCCGATATTGAGAAAAATGATCCGTTTTCAATCACAGCTCCAACGGATGCTTTTTTATCGTTAATGTATATGCCATATACAGTCTGATCCTTGCTTATGGCAAAGTCGTCTCCCTTGCGAACAAGTTCCACTATATCTCCATTAACCAGATTGCTGCTGATTGAAATATCGCATCCCGCTTCATTTCCAATTCTTAGAGCATTAGCTGTCGATACATCAATTGCTCTGTTGTAAGTGATGTTTCCTCTTGCAAAGTCTATAAGAAACTCAAGTCTGAGAAGCTCATTATCTGCAAGCTGATATCTTACTTCCAGAATATCACCATGAACCAGACTCTTTGTCATGAGTTTTCTGATACCATCATCTGTGAAGTAAATATTGTCCGAGCAGACAACAGTCCAGTTATCACCGTTTCTGATGAATGTAATCTGAAACTGATTAAAGAACATGTCCTTTCTGAGTCTCACGTCGCAACCCAGCTCTGTTCCTATTGAAAACTCATTTGCTTCAGCCGGAATTTCCACCTCTTTAAATATCTTATTGTTTGATACTATTATTTTGTACTGATTTCCCATGGCTCACCTCTAGTCTGTAAAGTAAATTACGCTTCCGTTTCTCAGGCCGAATTCCTTAAGTGTTTTCGTTCCCTTTAGCAGCACTATTGGATTCTCTGCCTTAAGGTAGCAGTTCTTCATATCCGACACGTCAATTCCCAAATCGTAAGTAGTGTTAAGTGCCACTACGAGATCGTTTGCTGATATGTCTGTAGGGATATCCAGGTCAACCTTCTGACCGCGTTTTGTCATGTTAAAGATGATTATTATCCTGTCTTCCATAGCCGTTCTCCTGTTTCATGAAAGTAGTGTTCCGTTAGTCTATCAGATAAGAGAGCTTCTGTATTTCCTTATTCTCTCCAAGTTCCTTTACCGACATGTCTGCAGCACCCTCAATGTGTGCTACATGCTCGTCAATCTTAATGCCCCTGTCAGCCTTTTCCGTCTCGTTTTCCTCTCCGGAATAGTCATTGCAGATAAACAGAAATTTATCTCTGTTACTGATGCAGTTCATCACATCAGCCGTCGCTTCCGCTTCAAGTCTGGAATTATGCAAAAGCATGAAAACCCTGTCTGAAGCCGCGAAGAGCGAAGGCTTTTCTTCTCTGAATGATGAGTCGCAATCTACTATAATGGCATCATACTCTTTTGTAATCTTTGCCTCAGTTGCGATAGTTTCATATACTGTCATGTCCATCCCCAGCGATGATAATGATGAAGGAAATGGTGGGACATAATTAAATATTTCGTTCCTGATAAATGGTTTTAAGCTCCCATATATTCCAACATGCTTCGTGGCAAGTCTCGCACTGTCAACTGTTGAAAATGCCTGTTTATCACTGAGTCTGTGCTGGAAAACATTAACGCTCTCCGCATTTATGTAGAGCACCTTCTTGAATCGCTTCGCCAGAGCAGCAGCAACTCCCATTGCCAGAGTTGTCTTGCCTGTGCCACCTGTTGCCGAATAAAAGGTGATAATTCTTGTCTGTTTTTCTTTTACCGTATTCGAGCTTGCCGATGTGACCTGGCTGAATATTTCATTGATGCTCGTGTACTTTGAAATGAAATTGACATTCGAAGTTACATCTGGCATATCCGAACCATCGGAAAGTACAAACACGTTGCCGATGGAGTGCATTCCAAGTTCAGCCGAGTACAGCTCATTGCTCACAAGGAGAATATCCGCGCTCTTTGGCAGTGCAAAATATTCGTCAAAGTATTCTTTATCCGTGATGGCAATTACATCTGCCGTTTCCCCGAATTCTTTAAGGAATTTAATTTCCAGAGGGAACAGATACTTTGCATCCAGATCTGCCATTATTATCTTTGATTTTGTCATGTCTATTACCTCCTTACTTTATTTCCACACTGAATTCGCTGTCCGCAAGCTTAAGCACATCTCCGTTTGAAAGAGCGAGCGGCTGTCTTGAAAGTGCTCTCTGGCCGTTAACAAATGTACCGTTTCGACTGTCCAGATCTATAACGCTGAATGCATTATCGTTCATGTCTATCATGCAGTGAGTCTTGCCAATGGCCTTATTAAAATCAATAACTCCATCAACATCTTCTCTTTTTCTTCCTATGATAAAGCCTGTCGAGTTGATGCGGAATGTACATCCCGTAGATCTTGGATCCATGGATTTTATAATCAGTTCCTTTGTCGGTGCTATTGTTGAATCCGTGCTGGATTTATTGCTGTCTGCACCCTCTGCACAGATAGCAAGATCTTCAATTGTTCTTATGGCCTGCATTGATATCTCATCGTAGAACTGCTTCAGTGCCGGTGTTTCCAGAGCCGGAAGGGATTCAATCAGTTTCTGGAAATAACGTTTCAGCGAAAGGTCAAAGCTATCCGCGTCTGTTTCGGTGTCATTTACCGGCTGGTAAATCAGCTTAACATTGAAGCTGGCTGTATCTACGAATATTCTGTCGAGGGACATGTCAAGATTCTGTCTTGCCAGAAATCCGTTGGCCTTCATGGCCTGAATCACCTTCAGTATTGACCTGAATATTTTCAGAAGTTTGTCTCCGTCAATTGCCGGAATCACCTGCTTTAATGACTTGTACCCTTCGGTAAAATAAACCAGCTGCACCTTACCGTTAAGGGAAGCTTTCGCACAGTTAATGAAATCCTCCTGGTTCTGAATTACCTTAAATCCAGTCAATGAGAAATTCTCGCTGTTTTCAATTACGTATACCGGTTCTGCAGTATCTTTAATTACGCTTACTGCTCCTGATTGAATCAGACTGTTCATGATAAATCTCCTGTTTTTAATAAGTACTACTCTTAATAAGTATCGCTGAAATATTATCCTTTTCCTGGCGTTCCTTTACCGTCCGAACGGCATCTGCCAGTGCAACTTCCGCAAATGCTCCATCCATTATATTTTCCGGGGCAAACCGCTGTCCCAGTTCCTCGCTGCTCAACATGTGCCGCAAACCATCTGAGCACAACAGGAAACAGCATTCTTTTTCAACTGTTCCCAAATAAAAATCGGCAGAAACACTCTCAAAGGCTCCCAAGCACTTCAAAAGTGCATTCTTCCTGGAATCCTTCAAGGCTTCTACCTCCGTCATTCTTCCTTCTTTAATCTCTCTGGCTATAAATGAGTGATCTTCAGTAAGCTGTTTTACCCCTTCTGCTATCTCGTAGCATCTTGAATCACCGATGTGACCAATGATATATCTGTCCTCAACAATAAGCAGGGCGGTCATTGTTGTACCAATCCTGATATCATTGTCCATTCCATATCTGTAAAGTGCATCATTCTGCTTCTCAATCAGATTGCTCCACTGTTCTTTAACGGTATCCTCAGTAATGGATGCAGCTTTCGGCAGGGCATCGTCGAACCATTTCGCGAAAGCCTCCACCGTGGAGGAGCTTGCATATTCGCCCATCTCAAGCCCTCCAAGGCCGTCACATACCAGGGCCAGTGCCATCTGTCCTCTGTCAGGCGTATTTTCAATCCTGAGGAACACACTGTCCTGATTAACTCCTCTGCTTATGCCTATATCCGTCAAGCTGCTTCCAAAATATCTCATGGTCGTTTCCTTGTCCGCCTTACTGTATCTCTACAAGAAACTGCAGCACTGTCTTTGCAAGCGTAATCTTATCTCCGCTCGTAATTTCAGTTGCCACTCCGCTGCTAAGTCTGTTGTCATTAACAAACGTTCCGTTAGTCGATTCATTATCGAGAATGAAATATCTTCCGTCTCTGGAGTAGAATGTTGCATGCTTTCTGCCAACCGTTTTCTCTTCCGATACGATGCAGTCGGCTCCGCCGCCCATTCTTCCGAGTGTAACGACATCGCTTTCCATGTAGAATCTTGCTCCATCTTCTTCTCTGACGAACAGTGCTCTTTCTACAGGCTCAGGTTCCGGTTCCTCAACAGGCTCGTCTATGATCATGGTCATGTCATCGTCGTCAGCCGGTTCCTCCAGAATGAAGGTCTCCTCTGATTCAAATGATTCATCGTATCCTGGCATATATGTTTCTTCATCGGCCTTCGGTTCAGCTGTCACCTGCGGTGCTATTGTATCTTCCGTCTGAAGAGCAACCACTCTGACTCCGTTTCTTTCCAGCCTTTCAAGAGCATTATATATGGTTGTTGCTGAAGCATCCGGATTCTCTGCCATGAATCTTCCCAGCCCTGATGCCAGATCTTTACCCTTGTCATCTATCATTCTTGCATTCTGCAGAACACTGCTGACAAAAGCAGCCGGCGTATAGACATTTGCCTGCTTGAAGAGCGGCTGATATATGAGATATACAATGCCTGTGTACAGGTCAAAATATGAATGCTCCAGATTAAGCAGAAGATTGTCAGGAGAAAGGCCGTTTTCTCTTACCTGTCCAACCTTGTAAAGCACCTGCTTGATTATTGAACTGAGCTGTTCCACGGTGATTCCGTAATTTCTAAGTACATCCCCAAGAGATGCTGTAGCCGGAACCACATAATTTATTTTACTGCCACCGGCAGGCATTACTGCAGCCAGTCCCGGCATGCAGCCGGAATTAACGATAGGAATTTCATTCCCGTTAATTGCGCCACTGTAATCCAGCTTGCACTTGACTACTGTCTGGTTCCCTTTGTTCTTTGCTTTGAATGTAGGCATGTTTTTTCTCCCTGTTTGCTAAAGCTATACCATTCTGCCTCTGAGGCTAAAGGTATTTGATGCTGTGATTTCCACATCGACAATCTGACCTATAAGCTCCTCAGGACCCTCAAAATCCACAAGCTTGAACTCTTCGGTTCTGCCGTTTAGAATTCCGCTTTCCTTCTTATCCGGTCCGTCCACAAGCACTCTGCAGACTCTTCCTACAAAAGCAGCATTCCTGCTTTTGCTTCCCTCATTCATTATATCAACGAGTCGATTAAATCGCACGTGTTTTGTTTCTTCAGGAATCTGATCTACGTATTCCGCAGCAGGTGTTCCCTTTCGCGGCGAGTAGAGGAATGTAAATGCGGAATCATAACACACCTCTTTCGCGAGGCTGAGAGTCTCCTCGAATTCCTCCTCGGTTTCACCCGGGAATCCAACGATAATGTCCGTGCTGATTGCGATTCCCGGAACAGCTTCCCGCAGCTTTCTGACAAGCTCTAAATACTGCTCGCGAGTGTACTTTCTGTTCATCCTTTTCAGCACATTGCTGCTTCCCGCCTGTACCGGCAGATGTATGTAATTGCAAAGCTTCTCACACTTTGCAAAGGCTTCAATAAGCCTGTCCGAAAGATCCTTCGGATGGGATGTCATGAACCTGATTCTCTCCAGACCGTCAATGTCATTAAGCGCATAAATCAGGTCGGTAAAATCCCAGGTTTTTTCATCGATCTTAGTCTTGCCTTTGTATGAGTTTACATTCTGCCCGAGGAGCGTTACTTCCTTCACTCCGTCGGCTACAAGACCTCTTACTTCATCGAGTATGTCCTCCGGATGTCTGCTCTTTTCGCGTCCTCTCGTATATGGCACTATGCAGTATGTACAGAAGTTATTGCAGCCGTACATGATGTTCACGAAGCTCTTGTGCCTGAAGAGTCTTCTGGCCGGAAGGCCTTCAACTATCTCGGCCCTGTCCTCGTAAATTCTGTCGACTCTGAATTCCTTTGAGGAGCGGACCTGCTTCACTGTCCATTCTCCTTCGGCAGCTCGTTTCTCAAACATTTCTTCGAGCATGTCAGGGAATTCGTGAATGTTATGGGTTCCGAAAATAACATCTACCCACGGATAGCTCTGCCTCAGTTTAGTGGTTATATGTTCCTGCTGCATCATGCATCCGCAGACGCATACTGCAAAATCAGGATTTGCTATCTTTACCTTCTTCAGCTGTCCGAGAGTTCCGAAAAAGCGCTTGTCAGCGTTCTCCCTGATACTGCAGGTGTTTATTATCACTATATCCGGATTTTCTTCCGTTTCGGTATAGCCTCTCTGAGCAAGCATGCCGGAAATCACTTCCGAATCATGCTCGTTCATCTGACAGCCAAATGTAATTATCTGATAAGATTTCATCTATTCCTGTTCGTGTTTCCTTTCACGATTCATTAGGGCTTCTACGGCGTCTGATGCCTTCACTGTGCCATTTGTTACATTGTAGATTACATCGGTAATAGGCATTTCAACGCCTTCAATCTTTGCCAGCTCGTATGCTGCTTCAGCGGTGAACATTCCTTCTACTACCATGCCTACCTTGGCAACTGCCTCTTCAGGTGCCATGCCTTCGCCAATCATTATTCCGCATCTTCTGTTACGGGAGTGCATGCTTGTGCAGGTTACGATAAGGTCGCCCGTTCCAGTCAGTCCTGCAAAGGTCTCCTGCTTTGCTCCAAGCTTCAGGCCCAGTCTTGTTATTTCTGTAAGGCCTCTGGTCATGAGGGCCGCCTTGGCATTATCTCCGAATCCCATGCCGTCGGATATGCCGGCTCCCAGAGCGATGATGTTTTTCAGGGCGCCGCCCAGTTCCACGCCAACCAGGTCCTCTGTTGTGTAAACTCTGAACCTGTCAGTGATGAACAGATCCTGCATGGCCTGTGCCGCATATACGTTTCCGGATGCTGTAGCTACCGTTGTAGGAAGTTTGCGTCCAACCTCTTCTGCATGGGACGGTCCCGAAAGAACAACGTAACGCTCCATGCGTTCAGGTGTTCCGTCCTCTCTGAAAATCTCCTCAGCAATCTGGGACATTCTCAGATGTGTGCCTTTTTCGATTCCCTTGGCAACATTGATGATGTATGTGCCAACAGGTATGTATGGAAGCGCAGCCTTAAGCGCGCTTCTGAAATGCTGCGCCGGCGCCGAGAAGAGAACCACATCAGCTCCCTCAAGTGCCGCCTCATTCGAATATGCTATTTCAATATTATCGTCAAGTGGAACACCCGGGAGATAATCAACGTTTTCTCTGTGTTCTTCCATTGACTTCAGATGCTTCTCATCAACATCGTATATTCTTACTTTGTTGCCTTTGCCTGCCACTACTGTTGCAAGTGCGGTACCCCAGCTGCCCGCACCGATAACGCCTACTGTTTTCATTTATCTTCCTCCGTCTTCTTCTCGAAGATTCCCATTATCGGCTCTTCACCATGGATGAGTCTGACAATGTTTGCCCTGTGTTTTATTATTATGATAATTGCTATTACGAGTGCCGTAATGAAATATCCAGGTTCCAGAAATGCGCAGATAATCGGGAAGCATGCTGCCCCGAAAATTGATCCAACGGACATTCTCTTTGTGGTGAATACAAAAATTACTACGATAGCAAGAGCTATCACTGCAACCAGAGGGTTTACCGCAAGCGCTCCTCCAAAGGCTGTCGCTACTCCCTTACCTCCCTTGAGTTTATACAGTATCGGCCAGATATGCCCCAGAAATACGCAGAGTCCGCACACTGCAGCTCCAGATCCTCCTGCAAGCAGCACCCCTATTAATACCGCAACGAAACCCTTCAGAATATCAACAGCACAGGTTATTGCACCTGCCTTCTTGCCCATAATTCTGAGGGCATTGGTGGTTCCCGCATTGCCGCTTCCTTCCTTCTTGATATCCATTCCCTGCTTTTGGGCCATTATGGTTGAAGGGGAAATGTTACCCAGAAAATATGCTGCTACTCCAAGGATTCCCAACACCAGAATCTTTGTTGCCATAATCTAAAACTCCTCTTCCTTCTCGCCTTTTTCTCTAAAAACAAACTTAAGCGGTGTTCCCTCGAAACCGAATGCTTCTCTGATCTGGTTTTCCAGATATCTTGAGTATGAGAAGTGCATGAGCGGTCTTGAGTTGACCTTGAATGAGAAAAGCGGTGGCTTTACTCCAACCTGTGTCACGTAATAAATCTTCAGCCTCTTGCCCTTGTCGGCAGGTGGCTGCTTCATCATTGTGGCATCTGTAATTATCGTGTTCAGCTTGCCTGTCGGAACGCGCATTGCACGGTTCTCTGAAACGTACTTGGCCATTTCTATAACCTGATTAACGCGCTGTCCGGTAAGCGCTGAAATGAAAATGCTCGGTGCATATGACATGAAGCCCAGCTCCTTGGCAATGTCTGCCTTGAAGTTCTTCATGGTGTTAGTCTCTTTTTCAACCAGGTCCCACTTGTTGACAACGACAACAATACCCTTGCCTGCCTCGTGGGCGATTCCTGCGATTTTCTTATCCTGCTCGGTAACGCCCTCTTCGGCGTCAATCATTAGCATGCACACATCGCAGCGTTCTACTGCCGCAACGGCACGCAGTACGCTGAACTTTTCAATGTCCTCGTTAACCTTGCTTTTGCGTCTGATTCCCGCTGTATCGATGAGAGTGTATTCTTCTCCGTCATGCTCAAATGGCGTATCGATTGAGTCACGTGTTGTTCCGGCGATCGGCGATACGATTACTCTGTTTTCTCCCAGAATCTTGTTAACGAGCGATGACTTGCCCACGTTAGGCTTGCCGATCATTGCAATCTTAATTGAGTCATCCTCCTCACTGCCTGCGCCTTCAGGGAAGCTTGCCACTATCTCGTCGAGGAGATCTCCGAAGTTCAGCATGTTCGCCGATGAAATCGGAATCGGTTCTCCCAGGCCCAGTTCGTAGAAGTCGTAGAAGTCGTCAGGCAGGTCCGGCTTGTCAATCTTGTTGACCGCCAGTACAACCTTCTTGCCCGTCTTCATGAGCATCTCGCCGACTTCGCGGTCTGCTGCAGTCAGACCTTCCTTGCCGTCTACCATGAAAAGAATAACATCGGAGGTGTCCATTGCCATCTCCGCCTGCTCACGCATCTGCGACAGGATTATGTCCTTGCTGTCCGGTTCAATTCCGCCTGTATCTATCAATGCGAAATGAACACCGCACCATTCGGCCTCGGCGTAGATTCTGTCACGTGTAACACCCGGAGTGTCTTCTACAATCGCCACTCTGCGTCCCACTACCTTATTAAAAAATGTCGATTTGCCCACATTAGGACGACCTACTACGGCCACAAGTGGTAAACTCATTTATCTCTCCTCTAGTCCGCGAAAATTCCATTCGCAAAATCAACAGGATCAAATTCCTTAAGATCCTCTATTCCTTCACCCAGACCAACAAACTTGACAGGCTTGTCATATTCATCAGCAATGGTGATGACAATTCCGCCCTTGGCAGTTCCGTCAAGCTTTGTCAGAACTATTCCTGTAATGTCTGCAACATCTCCGAACTCCTCAACCTGTGAAACTGCGTTCTTTCCTGTTGTCGCATCAAGCACCAGAAGGTTTTCTCTTGTCGCTTCAGGCCACTCTCTTGAAATGACCTTGTTCATCTTGTTCAGCTCATCCATCAGGTTCTTCTTGTTCTGAAGTCTTCCTGCTGTATCGCAGATAAGCACATCCATGCCCTTTGCCTTTGCGGACTGAATTGCGTCATATATTACTGCAGAAGGATCTGCTCCCTCTGCATGTTTAATTACATTAACTCCGACTCTCTCTCCCCAGATCTGAAGCTGCTCACTTGCCGCCGCTCTGAATGTATCGGCTGCAGCCAGCATGACAGTATGACCTTCCTTCTTCAGCTTGTAGGCAATCTTTCCAATCGATGTTGTCTTGCCGCCGCCGTTGATTCCGATCATCAGAATTACCAGCGGATAGTCACTGCTCAGCTTCTGGGCTTCTCCCTTGTTGATAGTATCGGCAATGATCTTTCCCAGTCTGATCTTGATAACCTCAGGCTTAGTCAGATTGTTTGTCTTAACCTCAGTTCTGAGAGTATCAACAATTTTCATTGTCGTTTCCATGCCGATATCTGAAGTGATGAGAATCTCCTCCAGCTCGTCAAAGAAGTCTTCATCTATTGTCGGGTTCATCATCAGCGCGTCAGTTATGCGCTGGGACATTCTCCCGAAAAAGCCTTTTTTCTCTTCTAACATAATTCTCCTTTTATATTGGTTAATAGCATATAATGCTCGCAAGCGAACAGGCTCGCAGGGCAGGCACACTGAAGTGTAGCCTCCGCAGGAGCAGTCGCAATTGCAGCGATGCGCGAACTCAGGAGCCGTGGCAGGTTCGTGCGTCATTCGCACGAATCCTGCAGGCGAACAGTGAGCGTATTGCAGGCAATTGCCTGCGACGAGGACAGATATACTTCAGTGTGCCTGCCCTGCGAGCCTGTTCGCTTGCGGTCCTTATCCGTTGTATGCGCTTAAATCATCCTCAAGTGACAGCGACAGCACCTTCGACACACCCTTCTCCGGCATGGTCACACCGTAAAGCACATCGGTGTGCTCCATGGTAGCCTTCTGGTGAGTAACCAGTGTGAACTGAATGTCTTCAAACTGTCTGAGACATTCAATGAACTTGTCGATGTTTGCGTCGTCAAGTGCGGCCTCAACCTCGTCCAGAATGCAGAACGGTGTAGGCTTGGCTTCAAGTACTGCAAACATGAGAGCTATGGCTGTCAGCGTCTTTTCACCACCTGAGAGCAGGTCTATGTTCTGCAGCTTCTTGCCAGGCGGCTGTGCCACGATGTCTATGTTGGATTCAAGCGGATTGTGCTCGTCTGAAAGTCTCAGCTCGGCATGTCCGCCGCCGAACAGATCCTTGAACTGCTTTTCGAAGTTAATGACAATCTGGTCAAAGCTTTCCTTGAATCTTGTTCTGATGGTCTTGTCTGTTTCCGCAATAATCGCATTGAGGTCATCCATGGCCTTCTGAACGTCGGCTCTTTCACCTGTCAGGAATTCGTAACGTTCGCTGACAGTGCTGTATTCTTCAATTGCACCTACGTTTACTTCGCCGAGTTCCTTTATGCGGTTCTTGATCTGTCTGTTTTCCTTGACCGCTCTTGAAAGAACGAAATCCTCTGCCTTGAATTCCATTGCCTGTACATATGAAACCTCGAAGTCTTCCCAAAGTTTTTCCTTGTATGTTTCCAGATGAGCCTCGTTCTTGGCTTTGCGCATGTCCAGATCGTATTTCTGATCCTGGAACACCTGTATCTTCTGAGTCAGCTCGTCGCGTTCCTTGTTCAGTTCGGCAAGCTTTGTAGTAAGTGCGGATTTTTCTTCTGTAACTGCATCCAGATGATCCTGAGCACCCTTCTTGATCTCTTCCTGCTCGTGAATCATTCCGTCAACATCAGTATGACCGGATGTGAGTGAATTCTTCTCTTCGCCAAGCTGTTCAAGCTGAAGCTGGCGAACTTCCACATCGCTGTCGATTTCCGCAATGCTCGCATTGATTCTTTCAACCAGTTCATCGGCGTGAGCCTTTCTGTCATCAGCTGCAGTAACTGTAATCCTTGCGGATGTAATTTCTTCGCTGATTCTGTCGAACTCGTCTTTTCTGCTGTCGTGCTGTGACATCTTTTCTTCGCAAAGGCTTTCAGCTTCCGCAATTGCCTTCTGCTTTTCTTCGATTCCCGCACGGATTTTTTCTATCATGCCAACGGAATTTTCCTGTTCCGTTCTGATACTTTCCAGTTCTCTGTCAACCTTGTCGCCGCTGTTTCTCAGATCCTGCAGTGCGTTTTCGGCTATGCTTATCTCATTATCCTTAATGATTGCAGCACGCTCAGCCGCACGGATTTCGCCGTCAATGCTTCCGATCTTCTCAGAGAATCCTCTGATCTCATTCCTCAGCTGTTCCAGTCTCTGGCTGTCCTTTGTCTGCTGTGCCTGCTGTGCGTCAATGTCTCTGCCAAGCTGAGCCAGCTCTGCCTTTCTGTCCAGAATGTTGGCTGACTTGTTCTTGAATTTTCCGCCTGTTATAGCACCGCGGGCATTAATGATTTCGCCCTCGAGTGTAACCACCAGCAGGTCCTTGCCCTTCTTCGAAATCCTAACGGCATTGTCCATGTTGTCCACTATGACAACTCTTCCTATGAGGTAGCTGACTATGTCAGCATACTTGCTGTCGTATTCAATGCATTCAGGTCCAAAACCAACAAAGCCCTGTTCGCTCTTTAGTGAGCGCTCCGGCATCTCACGTCCTCTGATTGATGCCAGCGGCAGGAAGGTCATTCTTCCGGCCTTGTTTTCCTTGAGGGATTTGATTGCTCTCTTGGCGCTGTCGTCATCATCGCAGACAATGTTCTGCAGTGTCTGTCCGAGGGCTGTTTCTATTGCTGTTTCATATCCTTCCGGAACCTGAATGAGCTCGGCTACAACTCCATGAATTCCGGACATTCCGGATTTCATGACATGCTTAACGGCATTGTTGTATCCTTCATAATTGCTTTCCATCTCTTCGATGGTCTTCTTTCTGGCGCTCATCCTGCCCAGAGCAATTCTCAGTTCCTCTGTGGATTTTGCCAGTGCTCTTTCTTCTCTCTGATTTGTTTCAAAGGCTTCTCTTGCCTTTGCAGCTTCCGCCTTCTTTGTTTCTATTTCCTCAGTGATTTTTTCCTTTTCTGCTTTTGCGGCATTAAGGCTGTCCAGAGTCTGTCTGTTGCTGTCTTCTCCGGCATCCTTTTCACTGATGAGGGTATCCTGTCTCTTTTTCAGAGTTTCCTGGAGCATTTCCATGCTGCTGATTTCGGATTTTCCCGCTGTGATTTCGGTGGTCAGCTGGAAGATTCTGCTTCTGTACATGTCAGCCTCTTCTGCCAGAGCTGTCATCTCGCCTGTAAGTGCATTGAATGCTTCAACCTTTTCCTGAAGCTTTGCGTCGGCTTCTTCCGCCTCGGCATCCACTTCCTTCTTGCGGGCAATAAGCTCCTCAGCATTAGCCAGTTCTCTTTCCTTCTTTTCCTTCAGCTGTTCTATTTCGCCGGTAAGTCTCTCTGTGTTGGCCTCAATTGCAGAGAGTCTTTCTCTGTCGATTTCTCCCTTGTTTACAACTGCATTGAGTTCGTCAATGGCACTGATGAGTTTTTCTCTGGCTTCTACCGAAATGGCTTCCAGCGTTTCATTCTGGCTGTTGCCTTCGTTAATTTCCTTTTCAAGTTCTTCTCTCTGGTTCTTCAGATTATCCAGATTGTAGACTATGTTGTTCAGATCTTCTTCTGCGTACTGATTCTTCAGCTCGAGACTTTCAACGTTCTTGAGAATAATGTTAATCTCAAGTTCCTTGTGCTTTTCTCTCAGCTCAAGATATTCCTTTGCCTTGATGCTATCTTCTCTCAGGTCATCTATTCTGCTTTCGATTTCGCCGATGATGTCCTGAACTCTGTCCATGTTGGCTGTGGTCGAAGCAAGCTTTCTCTCGGCTTCGGCCTTCTTTACTCTGTAGGCAACTATGCCGGCAGCCTCTTCAAAGATTTCACGTCTTGACTCTGTCTTGTTGCTGATGATATCCGCAATCTTGCCCTGTCCGATAATTGAATATCCGTCAACGCCGATACCTGTATCCATGATCAGCTGACGAATGTCCTTCAGTCTGCACTGGTTTCCGTTAATGTGGTATTCGCTTTCACCGGATCTGAACATCTTTCTGGTGATTGCAACTTCCCTGTAATCGATTGGAAGACTTCCATCGCTGTTATCTATGGTAAGAGTAACCTCAGCCATTCCTCTGGACTTTCTGCTATCAGTCCCGTTGAAAATGACTTCCTCCATCTTGCCGCCTCGAAGCATCTTAGGGCTCTGCTCGCCCAGTACCCATCTGATTGCGTCAGAGATATTACTCTTGCCGCTTCCGTTAGGTCCGACGATGCCCGTAAGGCCTTCGTTGAATTCAATTGTGATAGGTTCAGCAAATGACTTGAACCCGTGCATTTCAATTTTCTTAAATAACATTTCCTCTCCTCTTCAGGGCTGCCTCTGCGGCATTCTGTTGAGCCTGCTTCTTGCTTTTGCCTGTTCCCTCAGCTTCCGCTACCCCGTTTATTTCAAGTCTTACGGTAAAGACCTTATCGTGATCCGGACCCTTCTGTCCGGCATCAACATATTTCACCTTGTCTGTCAGTATTCCTTCTGCCTGCAGGATTTCCTGGAGTCTTGTCTTATAATCCGTAACGACAAGCCTTCCCTCCTGTGCATCCTTAATAGCTTTTTCAAAAAGCACAAGAACCATTCTCTTTACAGCATCATATCCGCCATCAAGAAAAACGGCTCCTATTACTGCCTCAACGGCATCTGCCAGGATTGAATCCCTGTTTCTTCCTCCGGTCTTTTCTTCTCCGTGTCCCAGTCTGAGATAATCTCCCAGGCCGATTTCATGCGCTCTTTCCACCAGTGATTTTTCGCAGACGAGAGAGGCTCTGGTTCTTGTCAGGAAGCCTTCCTCCCTGTCCGGAAATATGCGATAGAGCTCCTCTCCGATTATCGCATCCAGAAATGCATCTCCCAGATATTCCAGTCTTTCATTATGAGCTGTTGTCTCATTGCCCCGATCTCTGGAAAAAGAACTGTGGGTAAGGGCTGTCTGCAGAAGAGTTTCATCCCTGAAGCTGTATCCGATTTTTTCCTGAATACCTGCCATTGAGATTACTCTTCCTCTTCCTCGATATATTCTTCAACCTCAAGCATTTCCTGCTTGATAATGTCAACTACGTTTTCCTTCCCATAAGGCAGTCCGCGAAGAATGGCGCTCTTTACTGCCTTGGCATTTGATGAACCGTGCATCTTGATTACAGGTCCGTTTACTCCCAGAACCGGTGCTCCGCCGTATTCCTCGTAGTCGAATTCCTCCTTGAGAGCGGTCAGGTTCGACTTGACCAGAAGTCCTCCGATTTTACTCTTCAGGCTTTCCATGAGTGATTTCTTAACCAGCTTGAAAATCGAAAGTGATACGCCTTCTGTCAGCTTGAGGATTACGTTTCCGGTAAAGCCGTCGCATACTATTACATCGCAGGCTCCCTTCGGAACATCTCTTCCTTCAATGTTTCCCACGAAGTTCATGTGAGAGTTTGCGAGCATCTGGTATGCATCCTTTGTCACGCTTGTGCCCTTGCTTTCTTCAGCACCCAGGTTTACAAGTCCGACTCTGGGATTTTCTCTTCCCCATACCTTTTCAACATATGTGCTTCCCATGAGGGCGTATTCGAGAAGGTTTCTTGCCTTTGATTCAGAGCTTGCTCCCGCATCAACCAGCATGCCCGGCTCTCCGCCTGTCATGTCAGGATATATGCTTGCCAGAGCAGGTCTGTCAATTCCTCTGATTCTTCCGAGGATAAGACGTGCGCCTACAACGAGTGCGCCTGTGTTTCCTGCGGAAACAAACATGTCGCCTTCGCCGTCCTTCAGCATGTTGAGACCGACAACCATTGATGAGTCAGTCTTTCTTCTGATTGCCTTTACCGGGCTGTCATGCATGGTGATAACATCATGAGCCGGCACAACGCTGATCTGGCTGCCCTTGTATTTATTCTTCTTCAGTTCATGCTTTATAGCTTCAGGTTCACCGACGATTACTATCTCATCGCTGATTTCTGCTGCCGCTTCAACAGCGCCCTTTACTATTTCCTGTGGCGCGTGATCGCCACCCATTCCATCAAGAATTATTTTCATCCATCCATCTCCTGCTTATACGTTAGCTATCTTCTTAACGAATTCCTCTGTTCTCGCTTCAATGTCTGCAGCCTTGAAAACGGCTGAACCTGCAACGACTATATCTACACCGGCGCTTACTATTTCCTGAACATTGTCCAGAGTAGCTCCGCCGTCAATTTCTATTTCGAAATCAAGGCCTTCAGCCTTTCTTACTTCATCCAGCTCTCTGGTTTTTTCCAGAACCGACGGGATGAATTTCTGTCCGCCGAATCCCGGGTTAACGGACATGAGCAGAACCATGTCAACATCTTCAACGATGTAATCCAGAACCGACAGCGATGTTGCCGGATTCAATGAAACTCCAGCTTTCACTCCCAGCGATTTTATGTGCTGGATGGTTCTGTTCAGATGAGTGCATGCCTCCGCATGAACAGTAATGTATTCTGTCTGAGGTGTAATAAAATCCTCAAGATAATCATCAGGATTTTCTATCATGAGATGCACGTCAAAAGGCAGCTTTGTTTTGCCCTCAAGGCTCTTCATTACATCTGCGCCAAAGGAAATGTTTGGCACGAAGTGGCCGTCCATGACATCTACATGAATATAATCGGCTCCGCCCCTTTCGATAGCGGCAACATCTTCTGCAAGACTTGCAAAATCAGCCGACAGTATTGATGGTGCTAATTTTTTCATTTTCTCAGTTCCTCCATCTGCATCCTGTAGGATTCATATCTGCTTTCGTTAATCTCTCCCCTTTCCAGAGCCGCCTTGACAGCGCACTCCGGTTCAGCCAGATGTCTGCAGTTGTCGTATCTGCACTTTCCCGCATACTTTCCGATTTCCGGATACAGGAACTGCAGCTCCTCTTCATCTGCCTGAAGAATATCAAATGAGGTGAAGCCCGGCGTATCAAAGACCATGGTGCCTTCATCCTCATCAATTGTAAACAGCTGGCTGTGCCTTGTAGTATGCTTTCCCCTCTGTGACTTGCTGCTTATTTCTCCGGTTTCCATTTCTGCCTGCGGGAGCAGTCTATTGATTATTGTCGATTTACCGACTCCCGAAGCTCCTGCAAAGGCAACCTTACGGCCTTTAATCAGCTTCTTCAGTTCTTCCAGTCCCTGCTCATCATCGCTGTCAAGGCACACCACCGGATATATCGGTGTGTATATTTCCTTCAGCATCCTGAGCGTATCGGCAGCCTTGCGTGCGGAAGATTTGCCATTTTCGTCGGCCAGGTCGCACTTGTTGACACAGAGAATGATGTCAGTGTCAGCCTTTTCAGCCATGACCAGAAACCTGTCTATTGTCTGCAGTATAGGCGCAGGTCTGGCTACTGCCGTCACAACAGCAAAGCAGTCCACGTTAGCAACAAAAGGACGAACAAAGCTGTTCCTCCTGGTCAGAATTTCAGTAATGAGGCTGTCGTCGTTTCCCTCAATTACTTCCATCTCAACCATGTCACCAACAGCAGGCTTCTCTCCCCGCTCTTTGAATATGCCGCGGGCCTTGCATCTGTATACTGCTTCGCCGGATTTCACGTAATAAAATCCGGCGATTCCTTTTACTATTGTTCCTCTCAAACTATATAAACCTGATCCTTTCGGTTTTAGTTCGCCTCAGGGTCCTGTGTCGGAGGCTGTGTCGTAGTAGTCATTTTGCCCTTGCTGATTCTGATCTTGACCGAGGTTCCCTTGGCAAGAGATGTTCCTGAGTCATACTGCTGCCACATTACCTCGCCACTTGCGTAGGTGTCACTGTAATCCTCACTGACACTTCCCAGAGTCAGTCCAACACTGGACAGAGAAGTCTTGGCTTCAGATAATGTCTGACCAATCAGGTATGGCATTGCTGTCTTGCCCTTTGAGCCGTCACTGACAACAACGTCGATTGCTGTTCCCTTTTCAACTTCTGTTCCTGCCTTAGGATTCTGGCTGATAACCGTTCCCTCCGGCTTGTCACTTTCCTCAGTTGTTACAGCTCCCAGCTTGAAGCCTGCAGCATCCAGATAATCTGAAAGTTCATCCTTCATCTTTCCTGTCAGGTCCGGAACTGATCCGTCTCCCAGTCCCTTGCTGACATTTACGGTAACTGTGCTTCCGGTCTTGATTGTCTGTCCCGGTTCAGGATCCTGCGAAACGATGAGGCCCTTATCAACTTCTTCGTTGATTACTTCATCGCCCAGTTTAACCTTTATGTCATACTCTGCGGCTGCCGTCTCTGCTTCCTGGAGAGTCATTCCTGTGAAATCAGGAGTTTCAATTTCTTCCCCTCCTCCGAAGATGAGTGCGCAGACCAGTCCGAGTATTACTGCTGCAGCAACTGCCGCAATGATGATTATCAGTTTCTTTTTCTTTTTATTTCTTGCTTTGCCTTTTCTGTTGTCTTCGTTGTAGCCGTCGTAGTCTCTGCGTACTTCTCCGTCATCGTAGTCAGTTTCTGCAATCGGTCCCTTAGGAGGTCTGTCCATTCTGACTCTTGTGTGATCCTTGGCTGCTGCGCCGCCCATGAGAACTGAATCTCCAACAACGCTTCCTACAAACTCAAGATTGTTGAGAGCCTGAATCAGCTCGTCTGCCGATGCATATCTGTTTACCGGATACTTGTCGCAGCACTTCATGATTATATGCTCGAGTGCAGGCGGTACACCGGCTACCAGCTGTGATGGCGGTGTCATCTCGCTGTTAATGTGCTGAAGTGCAATGTTTACCGGGTTGTCTCCGTCAAACGGAACCTGTCCGGTCAGCATCTCATACATTACGATACCAAGCGAGTATATGTCAGACTTTTCATCAACGTATCCGCCTCTTGCCTGCTCAGGTGAGAAGTAGTGAACGGATCCGACGATTCCGTCTGTGTTATCAACTATTGTTGCCGCATTGACTGCCTTTGCAATACCGAAGTCTGTAATCTTGGCGGTACCGTTTGGCGTAATCATTACATTGTGCGGCTTCACATCTCTGTGGATGATGTGGTTCTTATGCGCAAAAGAAAGAGCTGCGGCTATCTGCTTGGAAAGTGCAATCACCTTAGGATAAGCCATCGGTCCCTGTTCTTTAATAAGCTCGCTGAGCGCACGTCCTTCTATAAGCTCCATTACGATATAGTGGATGTTGCCTTCTCTGCCTACGTCGTAAATGTTTACTATGTTAGCGTGTGTCATGCTGGCTGCATTCTGCGATTCTCTTCTGAAACTCTCAATGAACTTCTGGTCATTTATGAATTCCGGCTTAAGAATTTTTATTGCCACGAATCTGTTGAGAAGCTTGTCCTTAGCCTTGTAGACTACGGACATTCCGCCTTCACCAACTCTCTCGAACAGTTCATATCTGTTTGCGAGTACTTTGCTCATATCTTCCTCCTA